>JAJZDO010000512.1 GCA_021805955.1 Acidobacteriota bacterium | reverse complement strand
CGGGAAGAAAATAAAATGTCACGCCGGGAAAAGTACGGGCGAGTTTGCCGCGCAACGCGCGGATGTAGTCTTCCGTTGGCCGGTGATTTTTCTCCAGCGCCACCGTGATGTCGGCGTCCCAGGAGCCGGCGGTTCCCGAGTTACCGTAGGAGAGATTGATGCCGCTGTAGGGCACACCGATGTTGTCGATGATGGTTCCCAAATCTCTTTGCGGAATCGTTTCGCGAATGGTTTGATCGACCCGGTCGCAAAGGGCCGCTGTATCTTCAATGCGGGTTCCGGTATGCGCGCGGACATGGAGTTTGAATTGTCCCGCATCTCCCTGGGGAAAGAAGTCCTGACCCAGCCATGGATAGAGCACAAGCATCGAGATGGCGCAGGCGATGAAGAATCCGGCGATGAATACGCCTCGATGATGCAAACAGACGACGAGGATCTCGCGATATCCATGACGGATGCGTTCGAACCGGTCCTCGAACTTCATTTGCAGGCGGACGAACGGATTTCGACTGGCGCGGCGGCGGTCCAGGTCGCCATCTTCGTGCTCCTGCAGCAGGTATTTTGCCATGGTCGGCACGATGGTGCGCGACAGAAAATAGGATGCCAGCATGGCGAAAACGACGGCCTCCCCAAGCGGCACGAAAAGATATTTCGCCACGCCTCCCAGGAAGAACATGGGAACAAACACGATGCAGATGGAAAGCGTGGAAACGAAGGCCGGAATGGCGATCTCGGCGGCGCCGTCCAGGATCGCCTGTTCGACCTGCTTGCCCATCTCAAGGTTTCGATTGATGTTCTCAATTTCGACGGTCGCATCATCGACAAGGATTCCAACCGCGAGAGCCAGGCCGCCGAGGGTCATGATGTTGATGGTCTGGCCCAGGCTGCTGAGCACAATGAGAGAGACGAGGACGGAAAGCGGGATGGAGACGGCGATAATCAACGTGCTGCGCCAACTGCCCAAAAAGACGAGGATCATGATTGCAGTCAGGCAGGCGGCAATCAGCGCCTCCACCACCACGTCGTTGATGGCGGCGCGAACGAAAATGGACTGATCGTCGAGCGGACGAATCACGAGTTGAGGAGGGAGGGTGGCCGCGATTCTGGGCAGGATCCTGCGCACATGCGAGACCAGATCCAAGGTGGAGACATTTCCCGTTTTCTCAATCGTCATGAGCGCGGCACGCTGGCCGTCGACGCGGACGATGTTTGTCTGGGGCGGAAATCCGTTCCGCACGTGCGCCACATCGCGAACGTAAATGGTGGCGCCATTGACGGTCTTGATGGGGATGTCGTTCAGACCCTCGATGGTGCGAGGCGCGCTGTTGGTTTCAATTTGATATTCATAGACGCCGATCTTCTCGGTGCCAGCGGGGAGAATCAAATTCTGCTTGGCGAAGGCCTGGACGACATCGGCGGGCGAGAGATGCATGGCCTGGAGTTTTACGTCGTCGATATCGACCTGGACCTGCGGTTGCTTGCCGCCAAACGGCCACGGACTCGATGCACCCGGCACGGTGGCGAGTTCCGGGCGTATAAAATTCGAGGCGAGATCGAAAAGCCGTTGCTGGCTGAGACCTTTGCCGGAGAGGGCGAGGTCCAACACAGGCACCGCGGATGCATTGTAGGTGAGGATCAGTGGGGGTAACGTGCCGGGGGGAAAGTTGCGCAACATCGTCTGGGAAATCGCTGTGACCTGGGCCACGCCGGCATCGACGTTGGTTCCTGGATGGAAATAGATTTTAGAGATGGAACTGCCCGTTAATGTCTGGGTTTCGATGTGTTCGATGTTGTCCACGGTGGTGGTGACGGCGCGCTCGAATACGCTGGAAATTCTGTCGGCCATCTGCTCTGGAGACAGTCCGTTATAGCCCCAGATGACCGCCACGACTGGAATATCGATATTCGGGAAGATGTCGGTCGGGGTGCGCAAGATGACCGTAATCCCAAGGATCAGGATGAGGAGGGACAGGACAACGAAGGTATACGGCCTGCGTAGGGCCAGGCGAACAATCCACATGGAGGATCCAATCGAGGTGGAAGGTTGAAAATTGATCGAATGAAATGCAATCGGGTGACCGATTATCGATAATCCCAAGGATACATGAAAATTAGGCCATGGATTGGGAGACGACGGCATTGGTCTCGAAAGTTGGCCCGATCAATTGGCTCTGCTGGCCGGTTTTTTTCGCGTCTGCCTGCTTTGCCGCACTGTGGGGAGCACTGAAAACGGACACCGGCTGCTTGCGCCCGGCAACAGATAGCTGGAGACGCCGTTTCGATGGGAGGGGGCTATTCTTTAACTTTTTGAAGATTTCTTCGCGGGGACTTTGGCGCCGGATTCTCTGGCTTCGGAAAGGCCGATCGCGATTGCCTGCTTCCGATTCGTCACCTTGTGTCCCGAACCGCTCTTCAGTTTTCCCTGCTTGAATGCCTTCATCTCGCGCTCGACACTTTTCGACGCTTTGGGACTGTATTTTCTGGTGCTCGATTTTTTCTTGCTGGAAGATTTCTTGGCTGCGGATTTCGTGCGACTGCTGGAGCTGGATTTCTTGATTGCCATGGATGTTTTCCCTCTAGCTCAAGTTGGAAGCAGCCAATTCGCTCCAGGTTGTCGGTACGCCGCGCCTGCAATCTTTCAATGACCGGGGCTGATCGAGGAACCCAAGAAATTACTTGCTTCCTCTCGCCCGAAGAACGGTCGCGAAGGCATCTTCGTCAACTCGACAGGTATAGGGAAAACGATCAGGCAGTTGGACCGATAGCCACGACAAAATATTGGGCTGGACCGTTGCCAACATTTTTGATGCCGTGCTGTTGATTGGACGCAGCGAAGCCTACGCCGCCCGGCCCGATTGTTTGACTGCCTCCCTCGACCATCAACTCGACGGTACCTTCGCGCACCAGCCACATTTCACTATGCAGATGATGGTGAGGCGCATGCGGCATGGTTCCAGCCGGTAACAAGGTCTCATGTACTTCCAGCACCTCCCCTGTAGGCAGCTTTCCTCGCAGGACGTGGCGCGTCTCCACGCCGCTGGCCGACCGATGCACGGGTAGCTTGTCGAACGGGAACACCTCTGAGTTCGCCAGCGTTTTCATGGTTTGGCTTTCAAGCGGCAACGCTGACAGCAGTGTGGCGGCTGGCAACAGAACACAAAGATCACGACGGGAAATTTCCATCGGAGTATCCTAGCAGACTTTATTTTTTGGTTGGAGAAATTGTTGGCTGCGGTTTCGGTGCAATCTCAATCGCGCGCTGCCTTTGGTGCGCAGTTCGCATTGGTTGGGCGAGCTTCGATCTGATGGCCTTCGGAGGCAGACACAGGGAACCGGGGTCGTTCGTCTGGAAGTATTCCGCGAGCATCAACTGTCTTTGCGGTAGAGAAGCTCGCGGATGGCACCGCGCCGCGCCTCATTCACTTCACTCTGGGCCTTGCGTTCGTCCGCGTCCAAACGACGCTTGGCGGAAGAGTCCGTTGCTTCGGGGACGCTGCACGCTGGACAGCGATTGGCGAACCCGGGTTTATCTGGCTTCAGTTCGAACTCTTCAGAGCAGACAACGCAAATTCTGACTGGAAAAGACATGCAAGTCCATGATAACGCAGGCGGCCCAACGTAGCGTACCCCGGTGTGCGCTCGCCCAAGCGACTGCTGCTTTTGTTAGAATCACTGGCACAATGCAAATACTCACGAATCCAATGAGAGCTTGCCGCAAGGGGCCGGATTCATGGTTCACCGGCACGGTTTGGATCGATGAAGTCGTGACGGGAGCTGCCCCCTCACGATTGAAAGCCAACCTGGTTTCGTTTGAGCCGGGTGCACGCACGGCATGGCACACGCACCCCGTCGGGCAGGCCCTGCATGTGCTGACCGGGCTTGGCGTTGTGCAGTTGAAGGGCCAGTCAGCGCAGACAATTCGACCCGGCGATTCTGTCTGGATCGATGCGGGCGAGGTGCATTGGCATGGCGCGGCGCCGGGGCACACGATGGTTCACCTGGCAATCCAGGAGAAGGACGAACACGGCGTCGACGTGGTCTGGCTGGACCATGTGACGGAGGAAGAATACGCCGGCCCGCACGCGTAGAGTTGTACGGGCAGGACGCCGTTACGCTGCTGACTCTACTCAAAGCTGAACCCGCTGCGGCTGTCGCTGCCGCTGGCCTCGCTCGATTCCCTCGCCATCAGAACCCGCCTCGACTCCATCGGCCGCCAGTGATGCGGCGCACCCATCCCTCGCATCGTCCTTCACACGAGTCATTCTGAGGATGTCGCCGCGGCGACCGACGAAGACTCCAGAGGGTGACCACCCCCTGTTTGAATCGAGCACCTTCTGGATTCTTCACTTCGTTCAGAATGACACCGGCTCGTATTTGGGTGCCCCACATCTCGATTCTGAGATGTGGGATTGTCGTATCCTCGGACAATCGACGATCTTGGGTGCCACATCCTGGCCGCGCCGTTTGCGGCTAGGGTGGGAGAACAACTACTCCTGACCCGATGACAAATCCAGCGGCAAACTCATGTTCTCGGCGGCCGCACCCCGGCTGCGCGGGGCCTGCTTGAACGTGTTGTCGCGGGCATAGCGCGGATACTCGACCTGCTGGCCGTTCAATAATTGCTGCACCGTCAGCACCTGCATGCGCGGATAGCTGCTTCCATCCGGCGATTTATAAAATCCAGCTTCAGCGGCCTCCTTCATCATCGGGCGCGTCGGCGCTTCAAAGCACAGAAACACGCCAATCTCGGCTTTCTCGCG
>JAJZDO010001050.1 GCA_021805955.1 Acidobacteriota bacterium | reverse complement strand
ATTGCCGGACATCCTGGGCAATATGGGAAAGCTGCAGCAGGTGTTCCTGAATCTTTTCCTGAACGCGAAAGACGCGATGGCCGAAGGTGGCATACTGCGTGTGGAAACGATCGACAACGGCCAGGTGGAGGTACTCATCGGCGATACCGGTTCCGGCATTGCTGCGGAAAACCTTCGCCGCATCTACGATCCATTCTTCACCACAAAAACTGCCGTGGTTGAAGGTCAACGGCGTGGGACCGGCCTGGGACTCTCTGTGAGCTACGGCATCATTCAGGAGCACGCCGGCAAGATTCAGGTGGACAGCAAAGTCGGTCGCGGCACGACGTTCCATCTGCAATTTCCGAAATTGAGGAAGCCCATTCATGCCTGATGTCGTTCATGAAAATCCTGCGCCAGAAACCGACAGTACCCTCCCGCTCCGCATCATCATCGTCGACGATGAAGCAGCCATCCGCGAATCGCTGCAGCTCCTGCTAGAGATGGAGGGCTTTGAGGTTGCAACTGCACCCGACGGGGCCAAGGGTTTAAAAGCACTGGAGGAGTCGGTGTTCGATTTGGTGCTGCTCGACCTTGCCCTTCCCGGGCAAAGCGGATTTGAAATTCTGCAGACAATCCGCGCACGGCATGCAAACCTCCCCGTCATCATGATTACGGCGTACGGCACTGTGCAGAACGTGGTCGAAGCCATGCACTTTGGCGCCAACAATTTCATCCAGAAGCCCTGGGACAACGAAAAGCTACTGGCCGATATTCGCGGCGCCATTGGACAGCACCGCGTGGAAATAGAAAATATCCACCTAAAGCGCGCATTGAAACAGCGCTACAGTTTCGAAAACATCATCGGAAAGAGCGAGCCGATGCAGGCCGTGCTGGACCTGGTCGGACAAGTGGCGCCCAGCCGGTCGACCATCCTGGTGCAGGGCGAGAGCGGCACCGGCAAGGAGTTAATCGCCAAAGCAATCCATTCCCATTCGCCGCGTCGCGACAAACCCTTTGTCCCCGTACATACAGGAGCAGTACCATCGGACCTGCTGGAAAGCACGCTGTTCGGCCACGTCAAAGGCGCATTCACTTCCGCTATCGCATCGAAAAAGGGCCTGTTTGAAATTGCCAATGGCGGCACTCTATTTCTCGATGAAATCGGAACCATGGCCCTGGATACCCAGGCAAAATTGCTGCGAGTGCTGCAGGACCGGAAATTCATGCTGGTGGGCGGCGTACAAGAGCTGCAGGTAGATGTACGGATCGTCGCTGCTACGAATGCCGATCTTCGCCAAGCTGTTCGGGAGGGCCGGTTTCGAGAGGATCTTTTTTACCGGCTCAATGTGATCACCATTGACTTGCCGCCGCTGCGAAATCGCAAGGAAGATATCCCGTTGCTGGTCGCGCATTGCCTGAAGCGTTTTTGCGAAGAAAACCAACTCCCGCTGCGCACGATTTCCTCGGAAACCATGCGCGCCTTGATTGACCATTCCTGGCCTGGAAATGTGCGAGAACTGGAAAATGTGATCGAGCGCTGCGTTGTCCTCTCCACCGACCAGACCATTCCGAGGGAGCTACTGCCCGATCATCTGACAGGACGCAGCTACGAAGCGACCCTGCTCGAGCGTAATCCAGACGCTTCGTTATTTGAGATTGTGGACCAATTTGAAAAACATATCATCACGGACCGATTGGAACACTGCAACTGGAACCAGACCGAGGCGGCAGAAGCCTTTCGAATCCCACTTTCCACGCTAAATCAAAAGATCAAGCGCTTGAACATTGAGATACGAAAAAAGCTGAAGGACTGATTCTTTACCAACCTTTTTTCGGTGCTCACCAATGCCTAGACGGCGGTCAGCGCCTGATCCAGGTCCGCCAAAATATCATCGACATCTTCAATTCCCACTGAAATACGCACCAAGCCATCCGTAATACCGAGTTTGCGCCGTCCCTCTTCGCCGATCGCTGCGTGCGTCATCGAAGCCGGATGCGAGATCAGCGTCTCGACTCCGCCCAGTGACTCTGCCAGACTGCAAACCTTCACCCCTTTCAACATGCGATTCGCCGCTTCGAGCGACCCTAGATCAAAACTCAGCATCGATCCGAATCCGGACATCTGCCGCTTGGCTAACTCATGTTGCGGATGATCCGGCAGTCCCGGATAAAAAACGCGTAGCGCTTTCGCGTGCTTGTTTAGCCACGCAGCAACGACGCGTCCGTTGGCATCATGCTGGCGCATACGCACGGCCAGCGTCTTCACTCCGCGCAGTAGCAGCCATGCCTCGAATGGCGACAGAATGCCACCTGTGCACTTCTGAACAAAGGCGAACGTCTCCGCGTGCTCTGGCTTGGTGCCGATCAACACTCCACCCAGGCCGTCGGAATGACCATTCAGGAATTTTGTCGTCGAATGCATGACAAGATCAGCGCCAAATTCGATCGGCCGCTGAAAGTACGGCGACATAAACGTGTTGTCGACGCTTAATTCGACACCGTGACTGTGACAAATACCCGCAACCGCTGCAATGTCGGTCAACGCCATCATGGGATTTGTCGGAGTTTCGATATGCACGAGCTTTGTGTTCTGGCGAATCGCCGCATCGACGTTCTTTGCATCGGAAGTGTCGACATAGGTAAATTCGAGGCCATACCGCGTCAAGACCTGGTTGAAGAGGCGAGTCGTTCCTCCGTACATATTGTCGCTACATACAATGTGGTCTCCACTCTTCATCATGGTGCAGAGCGCCGTGATCGCCGCCATACCGCTGGCGAAAACATGGGCCGAAGTTCCGCCTTCGAGCGACGCAAAGTTTTCTTCCAGAGCCGTCCGCGTCGGATTGGACACGCGGGAATATTCGTAACCTTTGTTCTTGCCAATCTCTTCCTGAACATACGTGGAACTGGCATAGATGGGAACGTTCACCGCCCCTGTCGCAGGGTCTGGAGCCTGTCCGTCGTGAATCGCGCGTGTTGAAAAACCTTTCTTCTTTTCTTCCATTTTCATGTTCCTTGAGTGTCGCGGGATTGACCCGTCGACGCGGAATACCGAGAACCTAAACGATAAGAATTGTCAGAAGTCGCCATCGAAAATGTTCTTTGAAAGATATCGCTCTGCGGAATCTGGAATGATGGTCACGATGCGTTGCTCTGACCGCATTGTGCGTGCCAGTTCAAGCGCTGCGAATACGTTTGCCCCTGCGCTGGAGCCGCCCAAAACGCCTTCTTCCATTGCCAGCCTGCGCACCGTACTAAAGGCGTCGCGATCGCTAACGCGCACGATGGAATCGCAGACAGATGGATCGAATGTCTTCGGGATAAAGCTGACGCCAATCCCCTCGACTTTATGTTTCCCTGGAGTGCCACCCTGCAAGACTGACCCCTCGGTTTCCACAGCAACCGTGTAGACGCGACCCAAATCCTGCCGCAGTCTGCGAGCAATTCCGGTAAACGTGCCGCCAGTCCCGACGCCAGCAACAAATGCGTCGATGCGGTTCTCCATCTGATCGAGAATTTCCTTCGCCGTGGTCCGAAAATGAAATTCCGGATTGGCCGGATTGTCGAACTGCCGGGCCATCCATGCACCGGGAATCGACCGAGCAAGATCGAGCGCCCTGCGGATCGCTCCCTGCATGCCTTCCTCTTCAGGAGTGCGTTCTACTGTTGCGCCAAAGCCGCGCATCAGGATGCATTTTTCTTCCGCGAAGCCTTCGGGCACGAAGAGTCTAACTTTGTAACCCCGACGGACACCGATGAACGCCAGACCGACGCCAGTGTTGCCCGCAGTCGCCTCTACAACGGTGCCGCCCGGCTGCAGAACACCTCTCTGTTCCGCATCGAGAATCAGTCCCAGAGCAGCGCGATCTTTAATGCTGCCGCCCGGGTTCAGAAATTCCAGCTTTGCATAAATCGCTGCACCATTCTCCGGCGAAATACGGCCCAGGTGCACGATCGGCGTATTGCCCACCAACTCCATGGTGTCGGCAGCCGTGTGTCGAAAGGCATCTAGATTGGGATGTGACTTCAGGTTTGTCGCATTCATCGCTTTTGTGCACTCATCCCCTATCCCAACAAACGGGTTCAGTTTATCAGGCCCAATCGGCTACTGATCTGCGACTTTATCCCGAAGCTGCAACATCACTCTTCCCATCGAGGGCGATTCCCCGGAACTGGCGCACAAGTTGGCTGTTTCATCATTGCACAGCCGCAGTCTCACGAACTGATCTCATCGCGGCATAGGAGGAGGCGCCTCTCTCTGTGATAATTTGAATCATGGTGAGAGCGCGTAGCTCAGTTGGTAGAGCAACGCCCTTTTAAGGCGTGGGTCCTGGGTTCGAGTCCCAGCGCGCTCACCAGATAACTCTAATAAAATAAGCTAGATATCAAGGCAAGACCACTTCTTACGGAGTGGCCTTTTCTACGTGGTGATACCTGTGGGGATACTTGGTCTGACACTCTGGCGATCCTTTCAATGGCTGATGCGGTGTGTTCTGGCGCCAGATGCGCGTAGCGAATCGTCATCGCCATTGACTTGTGGTCCGCCAATTCCACCACCGTCCGCAGATCGACGCCTGCCATGACCAGTCGCGAGATGAAGGTGTGGCGGTGGGGTTGTCCCCTGGGCTGACACAAACAGTTAAGACTATGTTTGGGGTTGTCCCCTGGGCTGACACAAACAGTTAAGACTATGTTCGCCGTTCGCTGTAGATTACTCGACCGACAAGATCACTGTAGCGCATTCTGATACTGGTCGGTGAAGCGAAGACGGGCCCTGCT
>JAJZDO010001025.1 GCA_021805955.1 Acidobacteriota bacterium | reverse complement strand
TCCGTGGAGGTACTCCAGGGCCAGCGCCGGCAGACCCAATTCGGGGCAGCCAATGAAGGCGAGCTTATCAAACACGAGGGAGAGCGAGCGGTAGAGATCGGCGTGGGAAGTCCCTCGGATTGCGCCGGCAAGCTCGCGCAGCCGGCGGGTGGAATAGAACTTTTCGTAGCGATCACGTGCAACCGAACCAGCTTCGGGCGCAAGAAGTAGCCCCCGATCCTCTGCAACAAAGAGAAAAAGCAAACGATAGACCAGCCGGAGAAGTTGACGGTAAAAATCCTGAGGTGTAAGTGACCCGTCGCGAAGATGCTTCCGCAGATCGGCGTTGACGGGGTGAGCGAGCAAGCCTCGGCCCAACGCGGCGATGGCCTTTTCTACCCCTGCTCGCAAGCTTTCCATAACACGCGTGCCGCCTTTTACAGCGACCTGCGACCATTTCTCCAACCGACACGATTCGGGGCGCTGGCCCTGGAGTACCTCCACGGATGACTGGTGGCACAAAAGCCAGAGAAGTTTGAAATCTGGATATATCTGCCCGGCCATCATCGCCGAAAGATCGAATTCAACGAATGCCTGCCGGGTGAGTGATTTATTATCGCGCAAAATGCGGAGCCGCAGTCCGTTGGTTACAAAGCCCCAGAGGTAGTCTGGCGCGCGGCCGAGCAGTTCCTGTACAAGGCTATGTGGGCTGCTGCGAGCGGCGCCCGCGACCCCCGCTGTTCGACGATCCAGATCAACCCGACACCCAACCAGGTGGATCGGCGTTTGCTGCCACAAATGGGAAATCGGATAAGCCTTGCCATCGATTTGAATATCTCTGGCCGGGGCAAGTCGCCCATATCCGAGTTCCTGAAACAGCGGCAGCAGCCATTTTTCACGTGTGGCCGAGGTGGCCGGATCAGCAGATGGCAGGCGCTCCACAGCACCCGCGAATGCAGCCTGGGCACCCTGCAGGCGAGTCCATGAACGGTTGACCGCTTCATTAATGCGCTCTCCGGACAAATGGTAGCCGTTGGCCGACAGTTCCGGCAGATCATGATCTTCCGCCATCACGCGAACGAGCAGATCAGGCGGCAGAATGGCACCTTCACTGCGCACGGTGGTAAAGATATTGTGGCGTTTGGTTTGCATGAATTACCTAAACTTTTGGCACTGGCAAATAAATGTAAATTCCGACCACATCCGGCGGCAATTTTGCCTCAACCCGGGTTTGCCCCTTCAGACGGGCCGCTGCGCGGACTCGCAGATGGGATTGGAGAATAACTTCGCCGCGAGCCACGGCAAACTTGTCGAGCTTGGCGTGTAAGTTGTTGAATCCGGCTATGACTTGGCCGATTAATTCGGTTGCCTGCTGCGGGCTGATGTTGGCATCGGGTTTCGCCTGAAGCAAGCCTTCAAGCTGGCCGGTGTCGAGCCATGCGGCGGCGTCGGGAGCACCAACGAAGCCGACTACCTGGCAATCTTCCGCCAGCAGCGGGTGCTCTGTTTGACCATCCGTATGAACGATCTGGTAGCGAAGCCGGAGCAGCAGCACAGTTGTACGTACATTGACTTGCCGGGTGCGAATGACACCACAGCGAGCCGCCTTGCCGGCCATATTCGCGTCCAACGCCGTATCCAGAACATACGCGGCCATCTTTTCAACTAATGGATGTGTGCGCGTAAGCAAAACAGCCTCATCAGGAATGGGGAGATCAAATGCAACGGATAATTCAGCGTTCGGCAGGCCAAGGATGTCTTGCAGTCCAGTCGGGGTCTCGCGAAGGTTAAAGTGAGCGCCCTTGGTATCGTGGCGGATCACCGCCCCGTGGGCGCGTAGGGCGTCGCACATGAACGCCTGCAAATCCAGACCGGAGCCGATTGCTAGTTTTGCGTCTTGCAACTCCCTGGCCACTTCGTCGACCCGGATTGTCTCTTGTGCGAACATCGTGCGCGATCGCTTTTCGCGGTCCGCGGCCCGATCCCAGTCGGTTTGAAACTGCTCTTTCCGCGGCTTGAAGAAATCATCGCCAAACAGGCTTCCCAGGGCGTCAGGACTTTGCGTTTTGCGCAGCAGCAGGCTTTCAAAAATTGCTTCAATAACCTTTTCGGTATCGAAGGGTACGGGGACCGAAATCCCCAACGAGTGGCGAATGCTTTTGTGCTTTCGTATAAGCACTTCAAGTACCGCCCCGTCAATCTGGTTATCGATTCCGTAGAACGTGAGAATGCGCACCTCTCCGGCCCGCTGGCCGAAACGGTCGACCCGGCCCTCGCGTTGCTCGTGGCGTGTCGGATTCCAACTTAAATCGTAATGGAATACTGCGGTAAAATGTTCCTGGAGATTGATGCCTTCACTGAGGCAATCAGTGCAGACCAGGACTCGCCGGCCGACGGAGGCGAGGCTGTCCACGCGGTCTTGGCGCTCAGTGGGCGCGAGAAGCCCTGTAACAGCGCTGACCGCCACATCTTTTGGCAGCCGGCGACGGAGTTCATCGGCAACGTATTCGGCGGTGTCGATAAAGCGACAGAAGACAATGGGATGAAAGCCATCGGCCAGTAAGCCCTGCAGCAATTCAACGGTCCGTGAGAGTTTCGCATCCAATGGTCCGCGGAGGCGGTCGGCTTCCCGTGCCATATCCAGTAGTCGCCGCCGCTGGCTGGCATCCGCCCCATCCACCGATTCTGTTTCGACTCCCGGGGTGAAATCCATGTCTTCGGCCGCCTCATTCTCCACCATGTCCAATACCATTTTCTGACCAATCTGGTCGACTTCCTCTATCGTTTCGGCGTCGATGGTCGCAGCGCGATTGCGGAGAGTGGCAGCGGCGGCGGCTGGGCTTGAGGCGAGCGCACGCAGTAGCGCCAGGGCGGACCACCAGCGCACGCGATGTTGCCGCTTTTCGCCGGATTGGTCCGCTACGGTCTGGCGGGCGTAGTTGACGACGCGGCTGAAGAGTTTCTGGTAGTCTGGCGTGAGTCGGTAGCTGTCCTCTTTTTCCACACGTTGGGGGAAAGGCGTGTTCGCCTGCAGGTAATGTTGGATATCGCCACGGCGACGTTGCACGAAGTATTGGGCGAGCTGGCGGCGATGCGATTCGTTTTCACGACCGGAAAGATCTTCCGGCAGATCATGGAATCCCTCATCAAGAAGCGTCAACAGGGATCGGAATGCTCCCTCGTCACCGCTGTGAGGAGTAGCCGTCACGAGCACCAGGTGACGCTGCGGTTGTCGGGCCAGATCCCGAATCAACCGGTATCGTTGGTGCCGGCCGCTGCGTTCGGCGGAAAAGGCGCAGGTGTGAGCCTCGTCCACCAGGACCAGCTCAGGACAACTGCGCAGAAATTCATCCCGGCGGCGGTCCGATTTAATGAAATCCGTGGAAACAATGGTATGCGGAAATACTTCGAAGACCGATTGGCCCGGTCCGCATTGGCGCTCCAGCCGGGTTGCGCTTCCGGGCAACAATGCTTCCGCATGGATATGGAATTTTTCAGCCAGTTCCTGCTGCCATTGTTCCGCCAGATGCGGTGGACACAGAACAGTAAATCGACGGAATTCATCACGGTCCATCAACTCGCGCAGAATCAGGCACGCTTCAATCGTCTTACCGATGCCCACATCGTCGGCAATAAGTAAACGCACCGGGTTTAGCCGAAGCGCCATGAGCAGCGGCACAACCTGATAAGGGCGCGGTTCAAAGCCCAGCCGGGCGAAGCAACGGAATGGTCCCGCGCTGGAGCGCAACCCAAGCCGCAACGCATCGCGCAGCAGGCGGCAGGAATTAAAATCTCCGAGCTTCCGCGGGTCTGGTAGACCGAACTGGGCCGATTCCACCAGTTCCAGTTCGGTGCAGATTCCCGTAATCTCGGTGTCAGTGCCCCCCAGAGGGCGGACCATGAGCATGTCTGGCGCGGATTCAGGCAGCACCACCCATTCGCGGCCGCGCGTTTTTACCAGACTTCCAACGGCAAATGTCATTGTGGCTCGGCTCCAAATACGTGGGGGTGTCTTTTTACAACATCGCTCCAGTCAGCGCGGTGGTGGAAGCGTATCACCGCGAAACCGGCGTTCTCAAGAGCCGCCTGCTGTTGGGCATCACGCTGTTGCCGGATAGCGTGATCATGCGGGGAGCCATCAATATAAATTAACGCAAACTGGTCATCGTATACAAAGTCAGGCCGGCTTCGACCAGCTTCGATGAAAACCTGGGCACGACTTGGCAGGCTCAAGCCATGCTCGCTAAGCCAGCGAAGCCATTGCTTCTCAAGCTCCGACCCCGCCTGATTCAGCAGGGACGCGATGTGCTCCTGGCGGGAGCGCCCAGTTGGGGACGGCTCGACCGTCGCTTGAGCTAAAGATTGCAGCAGATATTGGATACATTTGCGATCAAGGATGCGATGATCCGTCTGATTGCCATAGCTCATAAGGCAGTCATAGCAGGCCGCCTCACACTCCTCTTTAAAAGGGGCTGATGGCGAATGGGTCGAACCATCAACGGAAAAATGGCAGAGTTCCAGGGCGGTACGGGCTACGCGCTGCAGTGAATCGGCCTCGTCGACAAGGCGTCCCAATACGCCGGCGCCGCCTTCGGCGGCTTCATAGAATAACAACGACTTGCGGTCATCGCGATTCGGCAATGGCTCGGCCGCCAGTTCGCTGTCTTCCAGTTGGAATTCAATCTGGATAGCGGTTTTCATAGCCGCCTGGAGCGTGGCCATAATCTCCGGAGCAAGTGGTGTGGCTGGCTGGAAGAGCAGACAGTTCTTGGTATCCGTAACGTAAGGAATGACCCGAACCGCCTTCGGGCCAAGCGGATCATCATTGGAGCCATCGGCGTCCATTTCATCGTCCGCTCTGGCCCATTGACCAGTGGCTGGATCCAGAAGGAATCCATATTTGTTTTTTTCGGCTCGACGGGTCAACCCAAAATTGATCCGAAAAATAGTGGCGGCCTGACCGTAGGTAAGCGTACCAATGCGCTCATTATCAGAAAGAATTTGAGCGATACGGATCATCTGTCGCTGCTGGCGATGATCGAAACGAAGGGCCGTGCGAAGCTCGTATCCCTGCCGCATTCGCTCTTCCTCGTCGCAGTTCACGCGATCTTGGCGGCGGGTTGAAACATTCTGCATCTGGAACAAACCTGCCATGGCCGGCTCCAGACGGGCCTGGCAGTGCTGGCAGACGTCGGGGCCAGGTTGGTTCGCCGGCGTGATGTGCGCATAGCCGCATTGGGGACAAAGCTTCGCCGTCCTTGTTGGAAGTTCTCCGGCCTCGTCTCCCTCACGCGGCGGCAGGATTACGCGACGGATTCGGTATTTGCTGCCCTCGTGGTAAACAATGGCATTGGGGCCAAATTCGCTGATTGCTAGAAATCTCGGGCGTGACAGAAACTCGTCCTTGGTTTTTCGCGCTGGTACGAACGCGGAAATCGGCAATCTCGGAAAACTATAGCCCGGCAGGAAGCCCTCGCTGGCAAAGTAGCGGTAGCTGTAGAAATCGGATTGCGCGCTTGCTCTTTCACTAAGCAGCAATTTCATCTGAATGCCCGCTTCGCGTTGGAGTATTTCGGCGCGGTTCTTTTCAATACTGCTGCGGGAGGCGTCCCTGATAATTCTTGTCTGGCTGTCGTATTGGGCCAGTGCGGACTTATACAGGCTTCGCCAGCGCTCGCAGGCGGAATCGAAACGCTGGATAAAAGAAGAGAATACATCACCGAACCAGTTTTCGGAATACCAGGGTGCACAGACCAATTGGTTGCTCAGCGTGAGCAAAATATTTTGGCTGCGATCTTTAGCCCTTTTGACTGCGTCGGCGTTATCAAATTGGCTGAGAATTTCGGGCAACACAGACATCGAAGGCGGGTCGCTGGACAGATCGAGCGCGTCGCGAAGACTCTGCCCGAGGCTTACGCCCGTTTCCGCCAACCATATGGCGCCAAGATGTGCAATCATCAATTCCTCGTTTGTCAGATCAATACGGGGCGGGGCCACCACGCCGGCCACCATGCGCTGCTGGCGATTGAAGAAATATTGATCGTGCGGACTGCCGGTGGAACAGTACGTGATGACCAAGGCCGGTTGACCGCTTCGTCCGGCCCGTCCGCTCCGCTGGGCGTAATTAGCCGGTGTTGGCGGAACGTTGCGCATATTAACAAGGTTGAGTTGTGCGATATCCACACCCAATTCCATAGTGGGCGAGCAAAAGAGTACTGGTAGACGCGCGCTACGGAAATCCTCTTCGCGTCGCTGCCGCTCTGCGGGGTCGACCTGGGCGGTATGTTCACGAGCCTGCAGCCCGGATTTGAGTTCATGGGCTACAGTTCGGTAAAAATCGACGAAGAACTGGTTTGTTCGGCGGCCCTTTTCAGGCTCCTGGGGTGTACGAATTGGATCCACTGGTGCGGATTTGCCGTTCCGCGTTTTCCAGCGAAATGCTGCGGCCAGTATCTGGTAGGCCGGTGCGGAATCGGACCCGCGGGCCGGTTCCACCTCGGCAACGATTCCCGCCTGCTCCAGCACGCGGAGCGTATCGCCGATGATTTTCTGAATATCATCGGTAGTAAGGCTGGTCGCGAGTTGTAAGGGATTCGAATATCGCAAATACTGGCCAAACCCGCTGCGCCCAGAGAGATAAACGGCCTGTCGCCTGTCATCTTCGGAACTCTTGGGGCAAGGCAACAATACCGAAGAGGTTGTTGGTCGTTCGTCCTCGTCCATAGCCCACGGTGGAATCAATCGCTGCTCCGAACGAAGCCGTAGCGCTTCAAGGAAATCACGATCCAGATATTCCACTTTGATCGCCAGCTCACGCCGCATATGATCCAGCAGTACACGTGCCACAGTGCAGCGATCGTCTGCGCTGGCGTTGGCGAGGGCTGGATGGGAGCCATGCCATTCCTGTCCGTCGGCGCAGACCTCTGTAAGTGACCGGTATTCAATTTGGAGAAGTCCGCATTGTTCGAGATTAGGCTGTGTGATACGCCAGCCCCGTTCCAAGTCCCGGTAAACTCGGTGGGCGAGAACTTGCCGAAGCGTCTTTTGTGTTTCCGCAAGCGCATCGTATTTAACTGATGGATTGGCAGCGTATTCCTCCAAGGGTAGAGCCAATGCATCAAAGAGCTTTTGGGGCAATTCATCGTGCTGGATTCCTGCCGCGCCGGCGCTCTCCACCGCCCGGTGCAGAGCGGCACGCAGGGTGGCAACCGATACGAAGTCATTAAAGTGTCCGGCTTGGAGGGATGCATCCTGGCGGTTGTCGGTAAAGCTAAGGAGCTTGCGGGCTTCCCGGGCTAACTCGGGGTCGTTGCGGAGCTGCCGGATCGCCGAGAGCGAAAGGATCGTTGTCGCCGTGCTGCGTCCACCAATATCCAGTATGCCAAGTTTACTGATGTCGGAACGCTGTCGGATATTGTAGGAAATTCCGCACTTGGGGCAGAACGGAAAAGGTGACCGAATAAACAGGAGCCTCGTGCCGTCAGCAGTTTCAAGGCCATCCGTATCAATTCTTACAATTCTGGGAACCAGGTGCTGCCTGTTCTTGCGGATACGTGCCGTCCCGCGAACATTCTCAAGCCAGTCAGTTGGAACCCGCTCTATTGACTTTGCCGGGTCATCTGGCCAGTCGATGGAGTCCGCATCCACCAAAAAGCCAAGCTGGTCGCTCGATTCCACGTTATTACGTTGGTCATTGAGTTCTCTTCTTTCATATTCGTTGGTTCCCATTTTTTCCGACCGGGCACCCCGCACCGGATGATATTCTTGGCCACATTCACGGCAGAACGCCAGGGGGAAAAGGCGGCGTTGTCGGTCGCCTGGTTTGAACTCTTGTGCCTTTAGCGTGAAATGTCTTGCGGCTGGTGCCTCCAGTGTGGTGTAGACCGCGTCGCCGCGGCTGATGAACTGATGCAAACGGAAGGCAAATGGCGGCAGTCTGCCGGGATGCTTTGGTGGAATTTGATGTCCGGTCAGCAACGTGCGTTTGATGGCCGAGTCGCAAAGGTCCGCAGGGATGCGTGTCAGACGAGAAAGCTCTGCAGCCAACCCATTGTGACCACCAATCGACTTGGGATCAGCCCGAACCAGCAAACCGGTAGACGGTTCGGTTTGAACACCCAGGGTAGTTTCGATCCAAATCGCCAAGGGGTCGTTTAAGAAAGAGTCCTCATTTTGAGGTGTTCGGTCCGGTTGTCCATTCTGGTGTATCGCGCTGGTAAGATCGGCGACAAAGCCAGGATCGGTGAGCTCCTTTTCCGACGTCGCTCTGCGCAGGCTCTCGCCGATCACGTTATCCGGTACTACAGCTGCTCCAAAGAGAAGCGCTCCCACATCTGCAACAGCTTTGCGACGTTCATGCACGTTGCCCTGAGATCCCATTGTTGCAGATGTGCCCACGCATTGGAGCGCATCGGCGGCCAGACGATCACGTGTGCGACGGATGAGCATCGCCACGTCCGCTCCTTGCCGCCCCCTGTATGTATGCAATTCATCCAAGACAAGGAACTGAAGGCCCTTTGCACTATCGAGCAAACTTTTCTCTCCGCGATCGTTGCGGGTTAGGAGCAGTTCGAGCATGACGTAATTGGTCAGGAGTATATCAGGAGGGTTCTGGCAAATGCTTTGCCGTTCATCATCATTTTCCTGGCCGGTGTAACGAGCAAAACGCACCGACTGATTGCTCGAGCAGCCGATCCCAAGGAATTTCTGCAGTTCGCCAAACTGGCTGTTGGCCAATGCGTTCATCGGATAAACGATGATCGCCTGGATGCCGCGGCTGGCACCACGCCGCAGAATATGGTCTACAATGGGAATGATGTAGGCGAGACTTTTACCTGATCCAGTGCCGGTTGTGAGAATATAATTTTCTTTTTTCCGTGCTGTGAGAATTGCATCTTCTTGATGTTTATGCAGTCGCAATGGAAGGCCGCTCGGGTTTTGCTCAGATTTGCCCACCCGAAATATTCTCCCGCACTCCGCGTGTAGGGTACCGTTTTCGACCAGTTCATCAATGAGTTTGCCAGGCTCAAACGAAGGATTCAATTGAATCAGCGGCTCCGGCCACAACGAGCCGTTACGTAATTCTTGCTCCACAAAGGCGCGAAGCCTTTCGTCGCGTATATGGAGAAAGCTCCTTACATAATTGCTGTATTCGCCAATGAGCCGGTCGCGTAGATCAAAAACATCCATTCAGCGTGTCTCCCGCCGTTCGCATAACCATTGATCAATCAGTGCCTTGTGAAATCGCCAGTGCCGACCAACCTTCTGGCCCGGCACCTTTCCTTCGGCGCACAGCTTGTAGAGCGTCGACGTGGAGAGTTTCAGATACACCGCCAGGTCGTCGATGGTCATCACCGGGTCTCGCATTTGCTTGGCCATTTGTATTCCTTCCGTCTACCGAGGAAAGGACAGGTTATCTCTGCCGCTCGTCGCGGGTTAACGAGCTACCATTTCACAGTTATTTTCCGTTGGTGTCAATTCACGCCATCGACTGCATTGCCCGGCGCCCTTTGGCAGTCAGACGATATCGCTGGTTCTTACTTCTGGGCTTTCCCGAAATGGTCAACTCCAAGAAGCCAATATTTCGCAGCCGTTTAAGGGCCTTTTTGAGATTACCAGTACGATTTCCATAACCGAGTAGTGCCAGGAGTTCTGGCGAACTCCGAGGTGCGTCTTTACATGCGGAAATGATTTTTCGCTCAACTTCACTTAGGTGGTCATGGGCCTCATCATGGGCCTCGACCGATGCCTTAGCCTGCGAAGACACGCCAAACATGGCCTTCACCAAGTCTGACGCCATGTCCACTTCTTTATCCAGTTCAGGGATGAAAAACTCAAAGGCTTTTCCGGCCCGGTCATTCTTGTAATTGGGCACCGGGTGGCCAAGCTTCCGCCACGCTTCACGCATCATACGCAAACCAGTGCCCGCCTGTTCGCACATGGCGATCCGCCGCATGGCCATGGCAATGGATGGATTGCGCACTTCCTTTTCGCCAGGCTCCCAAAGGCGGCTGTCGTCGCCGAACACATCCCCGGGATTCCAGAACTGGATTCCATCACGGAAAAACTTGATGACTGCCTTGCGCGAATGATCGCCGTAGTCCTGGTGGATCAGCAGATTCACCGCCGCCTCGCGGAATACCCGAAAGCCGGGCGGATCATCGCGCCGGCCGAGCGTTACCGGGTCAATATCCCGAAATGGCTTGGGCATAAAGAACCGGTATTTGGTGACCAGTTGTTCCCACGCCTGGATGATGTTGTCTTCGCAGACAATCCGGTCAATCCAGCGCGTTTCCGGCAGGGCATCGCCGGTGGAATACCCGAGGAACTGCACATCCAGTGTCGGCCGGGGGATAAGCTAGTGAATTGCCAAAGGCGATCCAAAGAGCATGATCGCGGCGCGGGTTGGCAGAAACCGTCGGCCCTGCTTGATCAGAAAACCCCAGTGGTACAGAAAGTCCCGATCCGGCTGTTTGGGATTAAAACCGGCATTGGCCTGATGAAAGCGGCTGCGATACCAGGCAAGGCTGCCGGCATCAAATGCTTCTTTAAGCGCGACCCGTTCAAACGGCTGGCCGTCCCAACGGTCAACGGCGGCGTCGCGCAGCATGCGCTCAATGTCCTGCATTTGTGCCTTGTAATCGCCGCTGCCTTTACGCAGGAACGTACGGCGGATATCGCCGTCGAGATAGACCGGCTTGCGCGTCCGCTGATTCTCAGCGATTTGAAAGACCAGCACTGTTTTGCCGGCGATATGCAGCCGTTGCTCGGTGACATCAACGTCATGATTAATCTTGGCATCTGCGTGCAGAACGGAGAGAAAGTCGTTCTGGATTTTCTCCGGGTTTTCAACGCCGGTTACTTCATAGGCGTGGCTGCGCTGGGCGACTCCGAAGACCAGGTGCCCGCCGTGGGTATTGGCGAATGCACAGACCGTCTCAAAGGCGGATTTGGGAACGTCCGTGCGGGCTTCTTTGAATTCGATGTCCTTCCATTCACCGGCATGGAGCAACTTTTTTAGTTCCGATGTATTCATAATCCGCCATTCTGTCTACCCATCGCTACCTGTCAACGTCAAACCAGCAGTATCAAGAACTATTTTTCGATTGCCAGACACCCACAACGGTCTTGGCGACATCCACACCATTCCAACGCTATTGTCGCCCACCGATCGCAATCCCACGACTAACTCGCCCCCTTTTCCGTGCCAGCCTGCATCGCAATCCGCTTTTACCATGGAGGCAAAACCGGTTCTTTCCACAGTAACTTGATTTCGGTATTTGTTAGGGTATAATGGTATGAGTGATGACATTAAAGTTGTTGGCATTGTCAGGCTGCAAGCGTCATCACCACGGCCTGACGGTTGATTCTTTTCAGGAGAACCCCATGAACTTGCTCTCTCGTATTCGGCGTTGCCTTGGCTCTCTGGCCGCTTCGGCGGTGCTGCTGGGCTATGCCAGCCTTTCCGAGGCTTCCACCTTCGGCGGCGGCAGCGGAGCGCCACTCCCCTGGGAAACCCCGCTGGCCCGTATCCTGGCCAGCTTCACCGGGCCGGTGGCCAAGGCCCTGTGCATATTGTCAATTGTCATGCTCGGTTTTGGCTTTGCGTTTTCCGAAGGCGCCGGGATGCGGCGCATTCTGGGCGTCCTGCTGGGCGTATCGATTGCCGTGACGGCCACCAGCTTTGGTGTGAGCTTTTTTGGCTTTGACGGCGGAGCGGGGTTCTGATGACTCCTTCAACGGACAAGATCGAAGGCTTTGAAGTGCCATTGCACTTATCGCTCACGCAGCCGGTCTTGCTGGGCGGCGTACCACGGGCCTTTGGGATTCTCAACGGCACCACCGCCCTGGTGCTGGGCATGGGCCTGCATGTGTGGTGGCTGGGGTTTCCGCTGGGAATCGTGCTCCATGGCACTGCATTGGTCCTGACCCGGCATGATCCGGACTGGTTTGAGATTTTCCGGTCGCATGTCAAAGAGCCGACGTGGCTGGAAAGCTGAAGGACGGTGGCCGGAAATAAGGAACTCCTTGGATTTTGAGGCTGGCAGAGCCGGCCGGTTCATTGGTCATTAGATTATTGAGTGAAGCGTCTATGTGGAATCTAAGCGAATATCAAAAACACGCCCGGCGATTAAGCGACTACCTGCCCTGGGCCGCTTTAATTGGGCCGGGAGTAATTCTGAACAAGGATGGGAGCTTTGCGCGTACGATCCGCTTCCGCGGACCCGACACGGACAGCGCTGTACCCTACGAACTCATGGCGATCCGAGCCCGCCTGAACAATGTGCTCAAGCGCTTGGGTTCAGGCTGGTGCGTCCATGTCGAAGCCAACCGCAGGGAGGCCCAATCGTACATGAGCAAAAACGAAAACTCCTTTCCCAATTCCATCGCCGCGGCCATTGACCGGGAACGCCGGGAGGCCTTTACGCACCAGGGGAACCACTTTGAATCCACATACTACCTGACGCTGACTTACCTGCCGCCGGAAGAACAGGTGCGGACACTCACCAGTGCGTTAATCGAAAAGCCGGAGGATAAAGCCGGCGTTTCCTACTGGGCTTCCTATGAGACCTATCTGGGTCAGATCACCCAGATGGTCAACTTGCTCTCCAATTTCATGCCGGAGGTCACACCGCTGGATGATGATGGAACCTTGAGCTACCTGCACGACTGCGTGTCGGACCGTCAACTGAAGATCAAGACGCCACAGCAGCCGTTTTACCTGGATGAAATGCTCACCGACGCGCCGCTGACCGGGGGTTTGAGTCCCAAGCTGGGCCGGCATTTTTTAAAAACTCTCTCCATACGCACCTACATCGGCCAGACCCTGCCGTGCTTGCTGGATGGCTTAAATGAATTGCCACTGGCCTACCGCTGGGTGGCACGTTATCTGCCCATGGACAAGGTGCAGGCAACCGGACATCTTGGCAAACTCCGCCGGCAGTGGTTTTCCAAACGCAAGGGGATGGTGACGCTGCTGAAAGAAGCGGTCATGAAACAGGAAAGCCGCCTGGAGGATTCGGATTCACTTAATAAGGCGGCCGATGTCGATGCGGCGTTGCAGGAATTGGGCGGCGATTACGTATCTATTGGGCACTTTACGCTGACGGTCACCGTCTGGGATGAAAGTGAATCCGCAGCCATTGATAAGGCCCGCGCCGTTCAGCAGGTGGTCGATAGCCAGGGAATTGTCTCGCAGATCGAAAGCTTCAATGCCATGCAGGCATGGCTGGGCAGTCTGCCGGGACACGGCTATGCCGATGTACGCAGACCGCTGATTTCGTCATTAAATGTCTGTGACCTGATGCCGGCCAGCAGCGTCTGGTCCGGGCCAGACTGGTGCAAACATTTGAATGGCCCGCCGTTATTGCAGACACGAACTGCGGGATCAACACCATTTCGTCTGTCGATCTACCAGGGAGATGTGGGCCATACGCTGATCGTCGGGCCGACGGGTGCCGGCAAATCGACGTTGCTGAATTTACTGGCCTGCCAGTTTTTGCGTTACCCCAATGCCCGGGTGTTTATCTTTGACAAGGGTGCCAGTTCGCGCGCCATGACTTATGCCATGGGCGGCACGTTCTATCCCATCGGCAGCCAGAACAACACCGACAGCCATGCTGGTAATTCCCACAATAACGGCTCGCCGGAACGTCAAACTGGCGCAGAGCCAGCAATCACGGCCGAGCAGGCCATTTGCTTTCAGCCGTTGGGCCATATTGATAATGAAGCCGAACTTTCGTGGGCACAGGATTGGCTCCTGGATTTGCTGGGGCGTGAAGGCTTGCCCGCCACACCCGTACTCAAACAGGAACTCTGGTCGGCCCTGAACAATTTAAAATCCCTGCCGACGAACCAGCGCACAATGACGACTTTGCGGAACCTGGTGCAGGATGTCGGCGTTCGGCAGGTGTTGGAAAGTTTTACCCTTTCTGGCCCGTATGGCCATCTTCTGGATGCGGATCACGAAACTCTCTCGGAAGGTTTTTGGCAGGTCTTTGAGACCGAGCACCTGATGCATTCGCCGCGCGTGCTCTTGCCGGTATTGACGTACCTGTTCCATAAACTCGAAGGGCGATTCAGCCAGGGTTTTCCGACACTGCTGATACTCGATGAAGCCTGGATGTATCTGACCGATTCGGCCTTTGCGGCGCGCATACGCGAATGGCTCAAGGTGTTGCGGAAAAAGAACGTCGCGGTGATCTTTGCCACCCAGTCCCTGGCGGACATTGCCGACAGCACCATTGCCCCGGCGATCATCGAAAGCTGCCTGACCAGAATCTTTCTACCCAACGCGGCGGCCCTGGAGGAAAGGTCTAAAAAGGTCTACCAGTCCTTTGGCTTAAATGCCCGGCAATTACAAATACTCCAGAGCGCCATGCCCAAGCGCGACTATTACCTCCAGTGCCGGCAGGGATCACGATTGTTCCAACTGGATTTGGGCGCAATTGCCTTG
>JAJZDO010000731.1 GCA_021805955.1 Acidobacteriota bacterium | reverse complement strand
ACCCATGTCAGGATCTTCAAACGGTTGCCATGGCGCGAGCGAAACAGGAACAGATGACCGCTGAGCGGATCTTCGCCGATCACCGATTGAACACGCTGTGCCAGCCGATCGAAGTCGGGTAAGGGAGCGTCATTGCTGACGCTCCCTCCCCTAAGAACCGGACATGAAAGTTTCCCTTCATCCGGCTCAAGCCATGTGTAAGCCCTCTGGAGTGGAGAGCCGGTCATCAGCGACAGTTTGTCGTACTTTCGAACCTTTGGCCCTTTGTGCAAAATACGAGCGCCATCGGGGATCGAAAGGGTTGGCTTCCCCTTTGATCTTTCGGTGCCGTTGTATGGGCGTATTCCCCGCATAGAGCAGCCGTTTCCAAGAAGGCTGTCCCAGGGGGACCGTGGCGGTGCGTGCCGCAAATCTCCACGTTCGTTCGCCGATGGCGTGATAGTACCGATTCTTCACCCATACGGCGCTCTTGCGCGGATGTCTGCGATAGCTCCACCACCACAGCTTGCGCCATACCTCAAAGTCCATGCGTGAGAACGCACGTTTAGCAACGCAGTGTCGATGATAGTTGGCCCATCCCCGTATGACGGGGTTGAGCTGAACGATCAGATTTTCCTGCGTCGCCGATTTATTCTTCTCGATGATCCCCCGGATTTTTGTCAGAACCGCCTGAACGTTCTTCTGGGCAGGCGTGATCAACAATTTCCTCCCATACTTGCGTATGTTCTGGCCGAGAAAATCAAACCCTTTCTGGATGTGAGTCACGTGAGTTTTTTCCGCTGAGAGTTCCAGACCCCGCTCGCGCAGGAACTTTTCCACCAGTGGTAAAACTTCGTTGACCAACTGAGATTGGCTACGGCCGGTGATGATAAAGTCATCGGCGTAGCGCACCAGATGTACCTTGGAATAAATCTGCTGCCCCTTTTCCTTACGAGACGGGAATGTCCTCTTCAGGAGGGGCTCCAGACCATCCAGGGTCCAGTTCGCCAACGCGGGGGAGATAATTCCGCCTTGAGGCGTACCCTCCTCGGTGGCAAAGAAGTTCGAGTTTTCGAGGAATCCGCATCGCAACCACTTCTCAAGGATGACTGCGTCCATGGGAACATGGGTAAGAAGCCATCGATGACTGATGTGGTCGAAACAGCCTTTTATGTCTCCTTCAAGAATCCATTCCGGCGCGTCGCTTTTCGACAGAAATTTGAAACACTGTTCGATGGCGTCCGCAGTAGAGCGGCCTTTCCGGAAACCATAGGAGTTAGGGTCCGCACAGGTTTCGGCGACTGGTTCCAGAGCCATCAGATATAACGACTGCATGGCTCTGTCTTTCATCACGGGAATCGAGAGGGGCCTCAGCTTGCCGTTGGATTTTGGAATATACACCCGCCGTAACGGCAGCGGACGATATCCCCGGCGCTGTAGCGATGCGATCGCTTTGAGTTTGGACTGCGGCGTAGACCAAAGTACATGGTCCACGCCCGAGGTTCGCTTACCCTTGTTTTCTGTCACTCGTTTTACGGCCAGGGCCTTGCCGCTGAACGAGCAGGTGAGCAACCGTTGCAAGCATCGAACCTTGCCCCAGCGGCCCTCCCGAGATGCCTTGACGATACGCGCCTGCAGCCGAGTTACCTGCCGTTCGCATCGTTTCCAGTTGATCTGGTCCCAATGTTCCACGGCGGCTGAGGATGCACACGCGACTTGTTCCGCGTTCATTTGCGATTTCCTCATACGATGGTTCTGCCTGCTTTCTCGTCCTTTATGACCTGCTGGAAGTCTGCCTGCTGATCGCAGAGAAGTTGCCGCTTCCTATCCGTCCCATTACAGAACGGCCTTTGCTTTTTCCAGCATCCTCTCCCCGCAAACCTGTCGGCGACTCTTGCGAGGCGCTTTCCCCGATCTTCAGGGGAGGTCTGCGGGGTTCCCATGTTCTGACTCAACGACAGGACCGATTTAGCCCCCGCCTTCACACCGGCAGTCTGGATGTCCGTGTGACCTGTCACGGTTATCAGGTCAACCGACTGCTTTACCTTTTGGCTTCAGCCTGTCAGCGTCTTTGGCTGGTCCATGCTAACGATGCCTACGGCGGTTCACATATGTTGGGCGTGTCGTCCAGTCTAACCCTCTGACCACCTTGACGCTGGCAGTCAAGGAGATTCCCTCGCGGCAATCTCCATCGCTTGCGCGGAGGATATTGTCTCGGCAGCTTCCGACCCGATCGTTGCCAATCACGCCGGTGCCGATAGACTACTGCGGACGGAACCGCAGGTTCAGTTCATGATGAATTCATTTTGAACAATCGTTGAATCAGCTTCATGTCACACCCCAAGGCGCATGTCCGTAGCTCCGGTGGCAACGTAAACCCGCGTCGCCGCGCCCAAGGCGAACATTGCCTCAACCTTCCAGAACCGCGACTAGCTGCTTCAGAACAGAGACTTCGAATCCGGCTTCCACAACAATGCGCCGCCCGTTGGCAAGTTCCACGCGCAGACAGCCACTCACCGGCGACGCGCTGATCAGATCGACAGGCAACAGCTCTTGGGCTGCAGGCGTGGCTCGGCGGCTCCGATGCCGAGCACGGTAATAATCCAGCGTGTGCAGCGCAATACCGTGCGCATTGCAGAATGCCTTGCGGCTCAAACCGCTCTGCTCAAAATCCCGTACCAAGCTTTCGGCCTCTGCCTGGCTCCGACGACCCCTCTCAACAACTGCTCTCGCTTCTCGCATGCCTCAACTTCATCATGCAATCAGGCCCGCGAAAAGAGTGGCTTTGCTCGGAGGGATACGTCCGTTGGAATGGGCAAGATGGGCTTTGCATAGCGCTTACCGGAGAAGAACCGGCCATAAAGGAAAAGGCACGATTTTTAGGGCTGGATGTCCATGCCCAAACGATAGCCGTCGCGATAGCAGAACCGGATGGCGCGGTAGTGTTTAGTATCTTTCTCACTTTCGATCTTCGTTAGCATGTTGGGAGGTTGTTGGTCGCAGGTAGCGCCAGGGTTCCGGCGACAGGCTGTAGCAGCTCAAGGTTTCGCCAATGCCGTGCTCCACAATTTCCGCAGCCTTGGCCAGCCGCATGGCGCGCAGCTTTCCACTCCCTGGAGAGTCTTTTCCATCACTGCCTTGGCGTCTTCCAGCGCATGAATGGCCTTCAGCATCGCCGCCACCCGCTTGACGTTATCGCCCTCGAACAACGGCAAATGCAACAACTACGGCAACAGTACCAGGAGATTCCGCAATACCATCATCTGCCGCCGCAACTGCCAGAAAGACTCCAACGCGCCTCGATTGCGCTCTCGTCACGCGTGAATTCGCAAGGTTCTTAGCCTCTTTTCGCAGTTTCGCTGCATTTTCTTAGTACTACAGTGTTATAAGAATCCGCGAAGACAGCACGGGCAATGTGGCAGAGAGTCGGAGAGCGGGCGAGGTTTCGAGCATTGTCGCGATCAGGAAGCTTGCGTACTGGCAGCCTCCATCAGGATCTGCCGCAAACGTTTGGCAACTATCACATCCTGACCCGGCTGTAGCATCCAAACGCCCACCACAATCGTATTTGCATCGGATGGCAAACCAGGCTCGGGAGAGCCTGTAGCTGGATGTAGCTCGATACTCGGAGAGCCATGGCGGCACATATCCGCCACTTCCAAGGGAGCGATCTTAACTTTTTCCTGATCGTAATGCAGTAAAAGAGTGGGCACATGATTCGCCACTTCAGGAACATATATCTGCGCCGTCAGCGTAGGTACGTCGGAAAGGTAGTCCGCTATTTTCTTTGCGCGTCCGCGGAATTCCCTTTCCATTCCTTCGTCGGTCTGACTCAGAAGCCAATCCACCGCAGCCACCATTCCTACAATTTGTTCTTTGGCCACCTTCTGTCCGCGGCCTACCACGTTGTCAATTGGGTTATTGTTCTCTGCTGCCGCTGCAATAAGATCTTTCTTGCCGAGTAATAAACCCGCATTTTGTGGACCTCGAATTCCCTTGCCTCCGGAAAAACAAACCAGGTCAAATCCCATTTGGGTATATTTCCAAAGATTCGATATAGGAGGCATATCCGCCGCAGCATCGTTCATGCAGGGGATGTTGTGCGCATGGGAGATCCGAATCCAATCCTCGCGACCGATCGTTCCACTTGTAGCCGCATTAAAAAAATGGGTCATTACGGTTTTCGGAGTAAAGGCTGCACGATACTCATCAAGAGTTTCTACTTCTACAATACGCACGCCACAGTTCGACAGTGCGTGGTCGTATCCATAGCGATGCCCCTTTTGCATAATGGCCTCGTTCTTCAAAGAGTCCATACCCTGGGGGATACGCGGCGGGACACGTTCGCCTTTTTTATCGTTTGCCAACGTCACACACGCGGCTGTTCCGAGCGTAAGTGCAGATGCTGCTCCAGCCGACACCAAAGCAGCTTCACAGTGAAGCCGTTTCGCTAGATAGGATCCGGCTGCCAACTGCAAGTCTTCCAGACGCACAGGACTTTTTGCGGCCCTGGCAACAGCTAGCTGGACCTTTTCCGGCATAATAGCCGCCGTCAGGCTCGTATAGGTACCTGCGGCATTGATGATCTCCTCTACACCAAGCTTCGCATAGTAGTTGACGTCATCGTCTTTATGGGAAAGCACAGCGCCGATCGACTGCATAGGAGTCATTAAGCTTGATAGTCCAATGGATGCTAACGCGGTACGACTGTAAGAAAAGAAGGAGCGGCGAGAATAGCGAATTGTCATTGATACCTCCCGAATGCGTTGCTAGTCGTTTATACAATCTG
>JAJZDO010000294.1 GCA_021805955.1 Acidobacteriota bacterium | reverse complement strand
GCCCTTATGAAGCCGGCCGGTAAGCCTTCGCATCATCTCTGAATACCCGTTTCCAAAATAAGCATCCAGACCCATCCAGACATTGAGCAATTCCTTCCCTGGATGTGCAGAAGGCAGTTCGCTTGCAAGCTTTTGCAGGCCCTTGCGTCCGGCACGCGGAAACCATACTGGGGCGTTGCTTCCCAACTTGAGAGTACCGAAATCTTCATATGAGTGCTTTATGCAGCCAGGCGGTTTCCTTCGGTTCTGGATAAGTCAAGCCTGGATCGGATGAATTTCACGAGGATTGAGGTATTGGTGTCATCCGCGAGAAAATCCGGAAGGGTATTGCGCAATGCGATGGCCACGACCTGTTCCGAGGGTGCCAGCCCTGGTCGGATGGTGCGGATCCAAGATCCGAAAGATTGCCAGATCAGTCTGGGATGGGTTGCGGAGAGTATCTGCAGGAGGCCCTGTGCGATGATTCCGAGTTGGATGTGGCGATGGTAGGCTGCGATCTTGCGTCGGACGGCGTTTCGGTAAGCATCCGATTTGCGGTGCAGGTACTGGTTTCCGCTGACCCGCCTTATGGGCGTCATGGCCGCCATCCAGAAGTGGTAGCTATAGGCTCCGATGATACGGAGCGCCTGCTTGAAGGACAGTTCGATCTTGAATCGCAGGCCATAGATGCGAATGATATCCAGGGGGCACAGTGTCCTGTCGGTGGACATCAGCAGGATGGTGCCGCGACGAGGATGCGATACGGCGACGAAGCGGACGAGGATGCCTGCGGGTCGCCAGAACAAGTCGGCGGAGCGAAACCGGAGGGTAACCCCCTGCTCGCCATAGACGGGACTGGGCGCTTGCTGGAGTTGATCGGTCTGTCTCAGCAGTGCTGCGATCAGGATCTTGTTTCCGTACTTGGTGGGCCTTCCGCGAAGCCGCGGTCGGTTGGCCGGCTGGGGTGAGGCCGGGAAGTAGGCCACACTGTTGCTCTTGACCCGGGTGACGAGGTGGTTTCCCTTGGCCAGCAGGCCGCGAACCGTCTTGCCGTTGGCATAGTAGGCGTCCGCCACGAAGTAGTTACACCCAGCAACTCTTTGCGAGTGGTCATTCCCGCCAGACAGAGGGCCATCCACAAGAAGGTCCTCTGCCTGGCGCATGCGGACCTCAATTGGCACACCAGAGTCCACCAGTGATTCCAGAGCATCATCAGCCTCCTTGCCGATTGGCTTGATCATCAGGTTTTCCGAACTGGCAATTGTTGCATTGATAGTATAGCATCTATATGCTATACTATCAATGCGCAAGGAGAACCGATGAGCCAAAGACGGGCAAGGCAGATCGAACGGAGAATTAATCGAATCAAAAAAGCGCTACTGGAGATCGGAGCGATGCGCCCGGGCTCGCTGACCCGACAATACAAAGATCCCCAAAAGCACACCGGGGCCTACTGGCAGATCAGCTATACCCGCCAAATGAAGAGCCGAACCGAGTACGTCCGTCAGGAATCGGTGAAGGAGATTCGCCGCCAGATTGCCACCCACAAATGCTTCAAGCGTTTGGTTGACGAGTGGATCGATCTCAGCATCGAGCACTCACGCCTGACCATGCAGATTGCGGAACCTGGGACCACCCGATAGGCTGGAATACGATACTCGCAAGGAGAATCCAGCATGGCGAAGTTGGGATCCGATAAACGGCCTGCGGTAGTTCGCGTGCAGACGATGTCCAAAGGCGAACAGATCGTCGCCCTTTGTGAAAAACGCCACTGGAAGGTAATCGTCGGCATAGAACCGGACCAACCCGAAGATCTCTCCGACCTCGATCTTCTCCTGCGCGCCCCCGCCGGGAAGCCCCCGGCTCCTCGCGCTGCGCCCCGGATCGGCCGCAATGATTCTTGCCCTTGCGGGAGTGGTAAAAAGTTCAAGAAGTGTTGTGCGGCCCCTTGAGCGCACGGAAGCGCAACCACTGGACCATCCAAATCGCGGAACCTAAGGCCAACTGACGGGCTGGAACTCGGTACTCTCAAGTAGTACTAAAAGCCGCGAGAAAAACCAAACGTGCATGCGCCGTGTTGATTCACCCCTGCTGGCTACTTGATGCCAACGCCTTCTATGATCGTAATATAGCGGTTTATCGGCAGGTTCGTGAAGACCTCCGTACGCCCACTGGGTTGGGGCCAGGTAATCTCAACGCGATCCATTCGCGTACGTGCGCCTATGCCCAGGACCTCGCGGGGATCGTGGGAAGCAAGGTAGCTTCCGCCCGAAGTTTTCAAACGGCTGCGCTTCAGATCGCCCGCCTGCCAAACGATCCGCGCTCCGATGGCGTCTGGATTGCAGTGTTTCCCGATCAGCCGTATGCCCAGCCAGTGATTGCCTGTAGCAGATGTGTTCCTCAATAACAACGGCGGTCCGTCGTTGATCGCGACCAGCGCGTCCACCGCGCCATCATTGTTGAAATCTCCGACCGCCATCCCTCGTGCTGCGAAACTGCCGGCGAAAACCGCACCCGCTTTGTCGCTTACGTTTTCCAAGGAGTTGCCGGTATTGTGGAAGAGCAACAGAGGCTCCCGGTAAGTTACATCAGTAGAGTGAGATTCAATCTTGTCGTCGGGATGCCCGTTGGCAATCAGCAGGTCAACGTTGCCGTCATTGTCATAGTCGAAGAACTTAGCGCCCCATCCGCTCATCAGCCGGGTTCTTTGCGCAATGCCATATTTTCCCGCAGCGTCGGAAAACGTCCCATCGTGATCGTTGTGATAGAGCGAGTAAAGCTCGTGGTCTACGTTGGTTACAAAAAGGTCCTGCCATCCGTCCTGATCGTAGTCGCCTGCATCAACCCCCATGCCCGAGCGCGCGTTTCCCTCCATAGTGTATGCGACGCCTGCCACCAGACCATCTTCCTCGAATCTCCCGTGCTGATTCACGAATAGAAAATTCTGAACTGTGTCATTGGATACGAACAGATCCATCCACCCATCATTGTTGACGTCTGTGGCTACAACGCCCCACGCCTTGCCAGCATACTTCCGGATTCCAGAGACTTCGCTGACGTCGGTGAAAGTACCGTCTCCGTTGTTGTGAAAGAGCCAGCTTGGCGCAGGTTCATAAATACTTGGTATGCAGTAAAATCGCTCTCCCTTTTTGGGATCTCCGCAGTATTTGTTCTTCGTCTTGTCGTAGTTTACGAATCTGCAGACAAACAAATCGAGCCTGCCATCGTTGTCGTAATCAAACCATAACGCGCTGGAGGACCATCCTGGCGCGGCCACTCCCGCCTTCTCCGTTACGTCGGTAAAGGTTCCATCGCCATTGTTGTGGTACAGGATGCTTCTGCCGTATTGCGACACATACATGTCGGGAAACCCGTCTGCATCGTAATCGCCCACCGCCACTCCCATGCCATATCCGCCACCAGCGACTCCGGCCTTGCCTGTCACATCGGTAAAAGTGCCATCGCGGTTGTTACGATAAAGCGCATTGCTAAGGGGTGGAGTGGGGTCGTAGAAATCGCACTTCCCGCTGTTGACCAGGTAAATATCCATCCAGCCATCGTTGTCATAATCTATAAATCCGCAGCCGGCTCCGGTGGTCTCCGGCAGATAAGATTCCGCAGATCGGCCGCTGGTATGCTTCCAGCGAATTCCGGCCGGCTCCAGTGGAACCTGCTGGAAGAATCCGCCAAACCGCGAAGCGGGTGCGCCCGTCGAACCAGCGGGCTGCAATAATACCCGAGACCCAAGCATCTCAGTGGTCCTGGCTCTCCATACTAGAAGGCCCAGCGCCGTGAGAAACTGCCGTCTTGTTGAACCTGCCATGCGGAACGAAACCTCTTCCTGGGTCAAATGTCGATTGTAGAACGGAGGCTAGATATTGCCTGTTCAGCACGGTTACTCAGCGGAATTGATTGGACGTATCTCCAGCACGCGCAAGTATTCCTGCTTCTTTGTAGCTTCCAGATTTTGAATCTGTTTTACCCGCCTGGCCTGTGCGATCCGTCGTGGGTCTTTTTCCTGCATATATACAATCAACAAATTGAAGTTGGCAGTGTAGTTGTCGGGCTCCAATGCCAGGGCGTGCTGGAGTTCTTGCTCGGCCTTGGAATAGTCTTTGAGCAACAGATAACTTTGCCCCAGTTCGGCCAATGCGTCAACGTTCTGGGGGTTGACCTTTAAAACCTTTTGGATCTCGACGATTGCATCATCAGGCCGCCGCTGCCGGTTCGCAAGCCGGCCTAGGTAATAATGTGCGGCGAGCGATGTCTGCGAATTCGCTGCGGCCTTCGACAGCCATGAAATCGCGGAATCGTAATCTTTAGCGCGGAACAGCGTCGTGCCGACGGCAAGCTTGCCGTTGGGATCTGTCGGTCGAAGGATCACGTATTTCTCAAGGTAAGGAACTCCCTCGTTAGGATCATGCATAAAACTTGTAGTGATGCCCATTGCGTAATTGCAGGAAGCATCACTGGGAGCCAGCGCAACTGCTTCGCTGAATGCTTTCTGGGCCTCGGCGAGCAGGCCGAGATAGAGGCAATCCACTCCGAAGGAATAATCAATCGCCGCATTCTTCGGCTCAAGAACTCGGGCATGGGCCAGGTAGCCCAGGGCACCTTTGTAATCAAGCTGCTTATTCGCGACTGTTGCCAGTTCAATCAGCGGAACTGTTGAGCTACCCGATTGTGCAAACACGCTTTCAAATACCGCTCGCGCTTTTTTCAAGTGGCCTGTTTCCTCGTACGCTACCCCAAGAGAATTCAACAACTCGGGGGACATCGATCCCTCATTTTGCAGG
>JAJZDO010000041.1 GCA_021805955.1 Acidobacteriota bacterium | reverse complement strand
AAAGGTCTTTCCGCTGGCCTCAGTTCCCTACCGCAACCAGCTGAATTTCACCTTTGACGGACTGACGGAATCGACGAATGCCGTCGAGCGGCTGCGCAGCTTCGTCGAGCGTCTGCACAAAGGCGGCTTTCCTGCCGGCAGAAATATCTCTTTGTTTGAGGCAACGGAACGCGCGGGCCGGGATTTCACCGCAGCGCTGGAAGATGACTTGAATACGGCAGAGGCGCGGGCGGCGATTTTCGAGCTGGTGCGCCTGGCCAATTCCCATGCGGACAGACACGAACTGCAAACCGAGAATGTGCCTCCGATTCTCGACGTGCTGGCGCGCTTCGACGCAGTCTTCGCCGTGCTGGAAGATCGCGATGACGGGGTCACCCGGCTGGCGCTGGACTGGGCCGCCAAAGAGAACCGGTTGAACGAAGCTGCGCCGGAATTGGTTGCGGGATACGCGTTGAGCGCGGAGGCAATCGATCGACTGATCGAGGAACGCAATGCGGCGCGCAAGGCACGCGATTTTGCTCGCGCCGACGCCATTCGCAAAGCTCTTGCTGAAAAAGGAATTGTGCTCGAAGATAGCCCCGGCGGAGTGCGCTGGCGCAGAAAATAACTCCTTCGACCGTCTGCCGATGATCTCTGCACTGCTGCTAGGTTTCGACCTCGGTCGCCATCGATTCGATCTCCGCAATTTCAGAGTCCGGCTGAAGCTTCGACGAGGTCACCAAGACGACAGCCGGCAGAATGATCAGCATTCCGACCCACTCATTGCGATGCATTCGCTCGCCCAGCAGAAATGCTCCCAGCAGCACGGCGACCACGGGATTGATGTACGCGTAGGTTGCCACCTTGGAAACTGGAACGTTCTGCAACAGCCAAGTGTAGGAAGAGAACCCGACCAGCGATCCGAACAGCACCAGGAATGCAATCGCGGAAATTCCATCTCGATTCCAAACAGCGTGCCCCCACTGCCGCAGACTTGTGGCAAGGACCAGATCGCAGAAGCTTGCGGCCAACATTTCCCAGCCGGCGCAGACGAACGGGTTGAGAGAGAGTTTGCTGTTGCGCGACAATACGGAGCCGCCGGCGAACGAGAGGGCGCCAAGCAACAACACTGCAATGGCCACAATTTGATGCCAATCCCCATGCAGACCGGTGCGGGCACTGGGCCACGCCAGAATTGCCAGTCCAACAAATCCCAGGACCAATCCGATATGCCCGCGTGTACGCAATCTTTCGCCGTGTGGCAGCATCCATTCGATCGATGCGACATAGACGGGGATGATGGCCACCAGCAGCGCGGAAAGTCCGCTGGGAAGATAGTATTCCGCCCACACCAATCCCAGGTTGCCAGTACATAGCAATAGAACACCGAGCAGAAATAAGCGGCGCATTTCCTGCGCGCTGCCCACAAGGCGCTTTCCCCGCAGAGCCATGAAGCCAAGCATCAAGGAGCCGCCGATAATGAGCCGGACCCCCGCCAATGCTGGAGCGGGTATGAAATGGACGCCGAGCCGGGCCGCGGTATAGGTTGCACCCCAGAAGACGTACACGCAGCAGAAGGCGATCAGAATTGAATAGCGAGAAGCATGGGAGGTGTGAGAGGGATCCACGGCGTATCCATTTATTTTATGGGATCGTCTCGGCTTCCCTTCCCATGGAAATCGAGAGAATGATTCGTCGCCTTCGTTTTTCCTGCCCACTCGTATTTCAGATCACGCTATACTCGTTAGAGTAGGTTCCCATGCGCAGAACATCTGTCCTCAATTTCGTCTCCGGCTGCAACGTTCCAATGGAACGCCTGGGACAGATGTGCACGCGCCGGCATCTGCGGAGCCAGCCCACGCGACCGCGACCTACCCTGTTTGGCAGCGACTAGGCTGTCCGCTCCTCGTTTGGCGAACATTCGAGCGTAACCCTGCTCCATGCGGCTTCGAAAATCCTTGAGTACTCACTCTGAATAAATTGCTCGGCTGATGTTCCCGGACAGCCCGCACTCACATTTCCACCTGCGAGGAGAGCTATGATGCAGCACAATGGAACCGGTTCCTATAAAAACTCTGAGAAGTACACGCGATTCGGCCCCAAGCTGGTAGGACCGTTGCCTGGACCCAAGGCCAAGGCAGTCGTCGATGCCGACAGAAAATGGATCTCGCCCAGCTATACGCGGTCGTACCCCATGGTCGCGAAACGCGGACGCGGCATACGGGTCGAAGATGTCGATGGCAATCAGTTCCTGGATTTTGCGTCGGGGATCGGCGTCTGCTCCACCGGACATTGCCACCCGGAAGTGGTGAAAGCGATTCAAGACCAGGCTGCCGAACTGATCCACATGTCCGGTACCGATTTTTATTACGAGGCCATGATCCAGTTGGCCGAGCGGCTGTCGAAGATTGCTCCCATGCCCGGGCCGCATAAGTTCTACTTCGGCAACTCCGGCGCGGAGGCGATCGAGTGCGCGCTGAAGGTGGCGCGCTATCACACCGGGCGGCAAAACATCATTGCATTCCTGGGAGCATTCCATGGCCGCACCATGGGCGCGCTTTCGCTGACTGCTTCCAAAGCCCAGCAGCGACGCCGCTTTGGCCCGCTGGTTCCAGGCATTACCCATGTGCGATATCCCTACGCATATCGCGGATGCAGCGGCGGCCCACAGGAAGAAGAGGCATTCGCCCTGGGCTGTGCCCGATACATTGAAGAGAAACTCTTCAAGACCACGCTGCCGCCGGAAGAAGTCGCCGCAATTTTTGTCGAGCCCATTCAAGGGGAAGGCGGCTACGTCGTCGCCCCCACGATCTTCATGCGCGAGCTGCGGAATATTTGCGATCGTCACGGCATTCTGCTGGTGGTCGACGAAGTGCAGTCCGGCGTGGGCCGTACCGGCAAGTGGTGGTCCGTCGAGCACTCCGGCGTCGAGCCGGACATCGTTTGCATTGCCAAAGGAATCGCCAGCGGCATGCCTTTGAGCTTGTGCATGACGCGCGCCGGCATTATGGACTGGAAACCTGGCTCCCACGCCTCGACATTTGGCGGGAATCCCGTGGCCATCGCAGCCGCGATGGCCACGCTCGACATTATCGAGCGGGAAGGAATGGCCAATGCCGCCCAAGTCGGCGATGCCATGATGCAGCGGCTGAAAGACTGGCCGAAGAAGCATCCGATCGTCGGAGAAGTGCGCGGCCGCGGGCTGATGATCGGCATCGAGATTGTGAAGGACCGGCAATCGCGCGAGCCCGCGGCGGAATGGCGCAACCAGATCGAGACCCTGGCATTTGAGCGGGGCCTTCTAATTCTCGGCTGTGGAGAGACATCGATTCGCATTTCTCCACCACTAATCCTGAAACAAGAGGAGGCTGATATCGCACTCGATATCCTTGAGGAAAGCCTTGCCGAAGTCGAACGCCAGCATCTTCCATCGCTGGCAGCGGCGCAGGCTTAGGGCTGTGTCATCCAGGCGGGACCGGTCCCTACGGGTAGGGTGAGACCTGTCTTCCAGGCGGTTCAGGCCCCCACGGTACCCCCATGGGGTCACTCAATCGTCAATAGGGGCAGCGATATTTCGCTGCCCTTTCATTTTCACTCTTGCTAGAGTGGTGTCAATCACCCCATGCAACTTCCCCGTCTTGCACAAGGTCGTCTTTCTATTTTCGAGCGAACGCTAGGCTGGCTGGATCACCAGGCTGGACGCTCCTCGCGGTCGTCGAACCATCCGGTCCATCTGATGACGGGCCTGCGCGGCGAGGATGCGGCCTATTTCCACCTCCGACGGCTGGGCTACACGATTGTGGCGCGACGCTGGAGCAGTCCAAAATTGCGCGGAGATCTCGATCTGATCGGCTGGGACGGCGAGTGGCTTTGTTTTATCGAGGTGAAAACGCGTACCTCGCACGGCTTTCAACCGGCGGAAGCAGCCGTCGACCGTGAAAAACGGGGTATGCTGACCCGGATGGCGCAGGAATATATCCGTCAACTGGAAACTCCTGACCAGATCCCTGTGCGTTTCGATGTGGTTTCCGTGTATTTCCCCGGCGGCCTACCCGAGTTTCATCTCTTCCGCAGCGCTTTCGACTGGAAATAGCAATCGCCGCGCTCAGGACTTCGTCCCCACAAACGAGGAATGCGCCAGCGGAACGAAGTCTCCAGCCTCCGCATCGTAAGTCGTCACCGTCGCCGTAGCGATGTCGAACACCCAGCCATGCAGCCGCACTTCCTTGGCCTGGACCGCATTGGCCACAACAGGATGAGTGAGCAGATTGTCGAGTTGTGCCAGCACATTCTCGCGCACCAGTGTGTTCAATTTATCGTCATGCTCTTTCGAGGCGTGCTGCTCCGCCACAACTTTTCTTGCCGCATCCGCGAAATGCAGCCATCGCGCCACTTCCGGCAATGCTTCCAGTTGTTCGCCGCCACGTAATATGGCGGTCATCGCGCCGCAACCGGAATGGCCGCAGACAACAATGTCAGGCACTCCTAACACTGCTACCGCATACTCGATGCTGGCGGAAACTCCTCCCGGAGCGACGGCGTGCGGAGGAACAATGTTGCCGGCGTTGCGCACCACGAACAAATCCCCGGGCCCCTGTTGCATGAACAATTCCGGAATGACACGGGAATCCGAGCACCCGATAAACATTGCCTGCGGCCGCTGCGCATCCGACAACTGCTGAAACAGCGCCTTCTGCCCCGGATAGACATCACGCTGAAATTTCAATACACCATCGATAATCCGTTTCATTGTCCGCTATCCATGATCCAAGCCATCCTTGTTTGTCCGTCCTGCTGTTT
>JAJZDO010000688.1 GCA_021805955.1 Acidobacteriota bacterium | reverse complement strand
TGAGGGTGTCGAGGCGGGCCGTTCGACCGATTTCTGGATTCCGTTGCAGAGCCGCGCAGAACTGAATGCGTGGGGAAGTCCTCCTCAAAATGGCAAAACCTACATTGACAATCCCAGTTGGTGGTGTCTGCGGCTGCTTGGACGCCTTGCTCCCGGCGCGAGCAAGGTGCAGGCGGTTGCGCAACTACAGTTCTCATTTCAGAGGGCCGCATATATTGGGCTCGGAAATCCGCAGTCCGGGGAGAGGAAACCCACACTCAGCCTGGTGGATGCAAAGGGCTTCCCCGGCTACGACGCAGAGTACGGTAAGCCACTGCGGATGCTGATGGCGATGGTGGGGCTAGTTCTGCTGATTGCTCTCAGCAACGTCGTGATGCTGCTGATGGCGCGGAATGCGACGCGGCAGCGCGAATTCTCCATGCGGTTCGCGCTGGGTGCCGGACGCGGGGAGTTGTTTCGGCAATTGCTGACTGAGAGCCTACTGCTGGTATCGATGGGAGGCATACTTGCCTGGGTCTTTGCCGTATATGCAACGAGGGCTCTCGCGGCCTGGGCACAGATTCAGTCGAGCCTGGCCCCAGATAGAACCGTGCTGCTGTTCACCCTGGGTGTGCTGGCGTTTGCCGCGGTTCTGTTCGGCCTGGCACCGTTTCGCGTGGCGATTGCCGGAGGTGCGGAACTGGCAATGAAGCGCTCGACCGCGATCTCAAGATCGGATGCCGGAATGACCCGCACCGGCAAGATCATTGTCGCGTTCCAGATGGCGTTGTGCGTAGTTCTGCTGGTCGGCGCTGGCTTGTTGATTCGCACGCTGCGTAATCTCGAGAATACTCCGCTGGGGTTTTCAACCAAGGGCCTCGTCGTCTTTGAACTAAAGCCAAATATCGCCTCTGCGCCCCAAGGTGTTGCCTTCTACCAGGAATTGATGAGCAATCTGCGTGTTCTGCCAGGCGTGGAATCCGTGACCATCATGGAGGAACGCGTTGGATCGGGTTCGTCGGACAACAGCGATATGAATGTGGACGGCAAACTGCCCGACGTAGCAAACGGCACATCCAGAACAGTGCGAAGCAATGTGGTCGGACCGGATTTCTTCCACACGCTCGGCGTACCTGTGCTCCAGGGTCGCGATTTTACGGATTCAGATAACGCAACGTCGCCGCACGTCGGCATCATCAACGAGGAGTTTGCGAAGCGCTTCCTGCCGAATCAGAATCCACTGGGACATAGCATTGGACCCGTACACTTCCCGTATCAGATGACGATCGTCGGGGTAGTGAAGGACCACAAGTACCGCAGCATCTCTGAAACCCCGATTCCCATGGCTTGGTACATGTATGCTCAGATTCCAATCATCGGCCAAATGAATGTGGAAATGCGCGTCCATGGCGATCCGTTGGCGATTCTGCCATCGGCGCGCAAAGTCGTGCAGCAGTTGGACCCGAACCTGCCCCTGATTCAGCCGATGACCCAGCGCGCGCAGTTTGAGCAGACAATCTCGCAGCAGCTGATGTTTGCAAGGCTGGCCGAGTTCTTTGGGCTGCTGGCGATTGTGCTGGTGGCGACCGGACTCTATGGCACGATGGCGTATCGGATGAACATGCGGACGGCGGAAATTGGTGTGCGCATGGCCGTCGGCGCTCGGCGCGGGCAGGTGGTCTGGATGATCCTGAAAGACAGTCTGCTGTTGACGGCGGTGGGAGTGGTGTTAGGTATTCCGCTGGCGCTCATGGTCGGGAAGGCATGGACGTCGTCCCTGTACGGAGTGAAGCCGTTGGATGGGATGAGCTATCTGTTGGCGGTGGTGGGAGTGACCTTGGTTGCGCTGGCGGCCAGTGCGGTGCCCGCAGGCCGAGCGGCGAGTGTCGATCCGATGACGGCGCTCCACACCGACTAGAAATCATGGGCTTGGATGCGAAACGAACTGGGGTGATTGGATTCCAACACATCCTTGGCTGCACATGAAATGCGGTTGCGTTTCTCGCTAGTCGCATCGAATTGCTGCCATCGGGTCGATTCGAGCCGCGCGCAATGCGGGCAATAGTGACGCGGCGTTCACAATTGCCATCAAGAGAGCTATTGAGAACAGTAATATCCAGGGATCATGCGGGGATATCTCATAGAGAAAGCTCACCAGCACGTGCGACGCAAGGACGGCCGCAACCAGTCCTGCTCCGCATCCTGCAATCGCGATCTGCGGAGTAGCTGCCGTTCCAGCCTCTACCTGATAGCGGCACAATAAATTGTAAACTCACATTTCTCATGCCCGGCAGGTGACTCAAGCCCGAGCCCAACTGCTGATACGTCTGCATCAGTGGATCGCCTTCGAGCTGCTGTTTATCCATGCTGAAGGTGATTTACCAGCCCCCTGAGATCGAACCCCGCCGCCAGAGCAATACAGTCTTACAAGGCTCATCGCGAGAAGCCCAGATCCACTGACCAACACCAGAGCGAGAGCCACCTCCAATGTCACCAGCATCGCAGGGAGCGTCGGTATGAGGTTTGATTCGCCTGCTCCTTGGAGGGGGTGAATGTGTCCGGAAATGAACACCTATTTTCGATAATGGACAGTGACCAGAAAACACGCGCCCCGTAAGTAATTGATTCCAGACATGTTTGTCATCCTCCCCTTTGGCTCGCTACATGCAAGATCTTTCTGCAATGGATATCGCACGCCCCGATCTGAAAAAGCGCAAATTTCGCCGCCAGGTTCTCTGGTCCGCGATTGGACTGGTTCTGTTAGCCGCGATCACCCTGTTGGTGATGCGGCTGAAGCCGGCTGCTCCCACAGTGGACCGGAACACGGTCTGGACTGACACAGTAAAGCGCGGCAACATGATCCGCCAGGTGCGCGGACTGGGAACGCTGGTGCCGCGCGAAGACCGCATTCGCTCGATTCCGGCAGAGACCGACGGCACGGTGGTGCGCATTTTCGAACTGCCCGGCGCGCTCGTCCATCCAGATACCATCATTCTGCAATTGACCAATCCCGAGCTGTCGCAGGAGGCGCAGGACGCCACGCTGCAACTGAACGAAGCGCAAGCCGATTATCACAACACCCAGGTGTCGCTGGAGAGCAGCTTGATGGACCGGCGCGCTACCGCCGCCGACATCCACGCGCAATATCAACAGGCACAGCTGCAGGCGCGGACGGATCAAGCGCTCTACAAGCTTGGAGTCATCAGCGGGCTTTCCTATAGCGATTCGAAAGGCAAGGCGGATGCGCTGACGACGCGCGAAGACCTGCAGAAGCAAGAGATTGCCATCAACCAGAAAGCTCTCGAGACCCAGCTCGCCGTGCAGAAGGCGAAGGTGGAGCAGGCGAGCGCACTGGCACAGTTGAAACAACGCGAGGTCGATGCGCTGAACGTCCGTGCAGGCATTGAGGGAGTGCTGGTGCAGATGCCCTTGCAGATCGGTCAACACGTTCCGGTAGGCACAGAACTGGCCCAGATCATTCAACCTGCCCAACTGAAGGCCGAGTTGCAGATCGCGGAAACGCAGGCGCACGATGTCCAGATCGGTCAGCTTGCCGAAATCGATACGCATAACGGAGTCGTTCCGGGCACGGTCACGCGAATCAATCCGGCGGTAGTGAACGGAACCGTGACGGTGGACGTGTGGCTGGATGGGTCATTGCCGCAAGGGGCGCGCCCCGATCTGAGCGTGGATGGAACCGTCGATCTGCAACGGCTGAACGAGGTGCTGTATGTGGGCCGTCCGGCGTTTGGAAATGAAAACTCCACCATCAGCCTGTTCAAGCTGGACCCCAGCGGCAATTACGCGACGCGCGTGCCGGTAAAAGTCGGCCGAGGGTCGGTCAACGAAATTCAAATCCTCGGCGGCTTGAAAGAAGGAGATACCGTGATTCTTTCCGACATGTCGCGCTGGGACAATGTGGACCGCATCCGGCTGGATTAGAAGCCGGCGGAGAACCTTTGCTTCCAAGATTGCGTACACACATAGAGAAGTACATCCAGTTCATTCGATTTTAGAGAGGACAAAACCGCATGGCAGCTACTGAGGAAATCAGGGACCAGGCGCTGATCCACATAGAAGCGCTCACCAAAATTTTCTACACGGATGAGATCGAAACGCACGCACTGGCGGGCATTCACCTCACCATCGACCGCGGGGAATACGTTGCCATCTCGGGACCTTCGGGCTGCGGCAAGTCGACGCTGCTCTCCATCCTCGGTCTGTTGGATACGCCGAGCAGCGGCAGCTATCTGCTGAATACGCGCCCGGTGGAAAACCTCAGCTTCGCGGAGCGGTCGCGCATTCGCAATCAGGAAATTGGCTTTATCTTTCAAAGTTTCAACCTGATCGGCGACCTGACCGTGTATGAAAATGTCGAGCTGCCGTTGACCTATCGCTCCGGAATGCCCTCAGTCGAGCGCAAGCGGCGCGTGAATGAGTCGCTGAGCCGCGTCGGTATGGCGCATCGGCTGCGACATTATCCGTCGCAGCTTTCCGGCGGCCAGCAGCAGCGTGTTGCCGTGGCTCGCGCACTGGCCGGGTCGCCCTCCATCTTGCTGGCGGATGAGCCGACTGGGAATCTCGACTCGCGCAATGGCGAAGCGGTGATGGAGTTGTTGAAAGAGCTGCACAAAGACGGCGCGACCATCTGCATGGTCACGCACGATCCGCGCTTTGCCAAGCTGGCGGAGCGCGAAGTCCATCTGTTCGACGGCCAGGTGGTTTCCGAAGAGGACCTGCGTCGCAAACTGGCTGCCGAAAGGGAATTGCTGCAATGACTTCTCTCTGGGACAATGTGGAC
>JAJZDO010000682.1 GCA_021805955.1 Acidobacteriota bacterium | reverse complement strand
CGATAAACGGCAATTCCGCCATCGCAGACCGCTGCTTCATCGCCGGCCAGAAATTTTCTGAGAATGACCGCAGGCCCCATCTTGGCCAAAGCATCATGGCCGCGTGGGCAAAGTAGGAGATTGTTTTGGCCCGATGGAAGCAACCAGACCATCGCCGTCCTTCACGCCGGAAACTTTTTTACTTCGTCATGGAAGGCAAAGATGCCGCTCGGATGAATTACATCCATCCTAAGTGTGCTGAATTGCACATTGCAGCATTGGAACTGGAACGTCGGCTGAGTGGAACAATGACGTGCCAGAAAGTTTTTCCAGGAAAAGCAGGTCTACAATTCATAATGCCCGAACGGGCAAGTATGGGAGGCTGTTATGAAACCGAAATCGATCGTACATTCGTTGTTCGCACTGTTGGCGCTTCTGCCGTTTGCGACTTGCACTTCGATGGCACAAACCGCGACGGTCTGGTTGACAACTCCAGATAAGTCGTCCCTGGTCGCTCAACAGCCTAATGTTCTGCATTTCTCTGCAACGAAGAACGACCAGCCTACCATCGCGGTAAACGACACCACGAAATTCCAGTCGATCGACGGATTCGGATTTGCTTTGACCGGCGGCAGCGCGCAGTTGCTGATGCACATGTCAGCTCCAGCGAGAACTTCTCTCCTGAAACAACTTTTCTCGACCGATGGCGATGGAATCGGCGTCAGCTATCTTCGGGTGAGCATCGGTTCCTCCGACATGAATGCGAATGTGTATTCCTACGACGATATGGCGGCGGGCGAAACCGACCCCACGCTGGCAAAGTTCAGCCTCGCGCCTGACGAAGTCGATGTGATTCCAGCGCTGAAAGAAATTCTGGCGATCAATCCGAAGATCAAAATCCTTGGGTCGCCGTGGTCGGCTCCAGCATGGATGAAGACGAATGACAAGTCCAAGGGAGGCACGCTGAAGCCCGAATACTATAAAGCTTACGCGAAGTATTTTGTGAAGTATGTAGAAGGCATGAAGGCTGCGGGAATCACGATTGACGCGATCACGGTGCAGAACGAACCGCTAAATCCGAAAAATACTCCTAGCATGGTGATGTTTGCCAAGCAGGAAGACAACTTCATTAAGGATGCGCTAGGGCCCGCCTTCAAAAAAGCGCATATCCGCACGAAGATCCTGGTCTATGACCACAATCCCGACGTCACCTCGTACGCGCTGTCGATTTTGAAAGATCCCGACGCCAGCAAGTATGTCGACGGATCGGCCTGGCATTTATACGGCGGAGGAATCTCCGCTTTGACGGCAGTGCATGACGCCTTTCCCGACAAGAACATTTATTTCACAGAACAATCAATCACCGGGCGGCATCATGACAGGGGCATCGACATTTCAGAGCCTGTCAGCGATGTTGTGATCGGAGCTACCCGGAACTGGAGCAAAAACGTTCTCTTATGGAACCTGGCGGCCGATCCTGAAGACGGGCCGCACACCAACGACGGCGGATGCGGTTCCTGTTCGGGTGCAATCACTCTCGATGGCGACAACGCCACGCTGAATGTTGCCTATTACGTAATCGCGCAGGTTTCCAAATTCGTGCCGCCAGGTTCAGTTCGGGTCGACTCCAACGACGTTGAACAATTGGCGAACGTGGCATTCCGCACGCCGGACGGAAAAATGGTGCTGGTGGTCTCGAATACCGGAAATTTTCCGACGACGTTCAACGTCAGTTATCACGGTAAGGCGATGACGGCCTCCTTGCCGGACGGTGACGTAGCCACCTACATCTGGTAAGCGAAACCTGTATCTCACGCCAATTACTGCATCGATTCAGGGGAGTAGTCCATGAAAATTGGAACGATAAAATATGCTGGACTTCTGATTTTGGCATTGTGCTTCGCGATGCCGTCGTGGGCTGCTTCCTACTACCCCGTTCGCCTGGACGATCCGACTGCGGTCTACCTGACGCCGGACAAATTTCCTGTTCATGGAGATGGTATAGCGGACGACAGCGCGGCGATTCAGCAAGCCATCGATCAAGTTGAGGCCACGACGAAACAAGGCATCGTCTTTATTCCCTCGGGGCGATACCGGATCACTAAGACTATTTATGTTTGGCCGGCTGTGCGCGTCATTGGATATGGGCCAACGCGACCGGTGTTGGTGCTGAAAAAAAACACTCCCGGATTTCAGCAGGGCATCGGATACATGGTGATGTTTGCAGGCGGCAGGCATCCCTATGTTCACCGTGGGCCTTTCCCGGGAACGGTGCCGGCGACAGAAGTAGAAGACGCGAATCCCGGCACATTTTATTCCGCGATGAGTAACATCAATGTCGAAATTCAAGACGGCAATCCGGCTGCCGTCGGAGTTCGCTTCCACGTCGCACAGCATTGTTTCCTTACTCACATGGATTTCCATATTGGCTCCGGACTGGCGGCTCTCCACGACATTGGCAACGAGGCAGAAGACCTGCATTTCTACGGCGGCCAGTATGGAATTATGACGGAGATGCCATCCCCGGGCTGGCAGTTCACGTTGCTCGACTCAACGTTTGAGGGTCAGCGTGTTGCCGCCATCAAGGAACACGAAGCAGGTTTGACGCTAGACCATGATCAGTTTCGCAATGTGCCGACGGCCATCTCCATCGATCCTGGATATCCAGATGAGTTGTGGATGAAGAATTCCAGGTTTGAGGACATTGCTGGGCCGGCCGTGATCATAGGCAGCGAGAACAATCCGCGGACGGAAATCAATCTGGTGGGCATTCTCTGCAAACATGTGCCGGTATTCGCGCTGTTTCGGGAGAGCGGAAAAAAAGTCGCTGCCCCTGAGAATATCTATCGTGTCCAAGCCTTTTCCCATGGCCTCACGATTGCGGACTTGGGCGCGTCCGCAAAAATTGAGACGTCTTTCCAGACCGTGCCGCTGACCGCCTTGCCGTCTGTAGGATCGCCTGTCATTCGAAATCTTCCGCCACGCGATACGTGGGCGGACCTTCATGCTCTTGGAGCTAAAGGCGATGGGGTGACCGACGATACCGCCGTGATTCAACGAGCCATCGACGAGCATTCCACAATCTACATTCCGTCCGGACACTATGTGGTCAGTGACACCATTGTCCTGAAGCCAGACACCGTTCTGATTGGACTCCATCCCAGCACAACTCAGTTCGACTTGTCTGATGCCACTCCGGGATTTCAAGGCCCTGGCAACGTGAAGCCGCTGCTGGAAATACCTAAAGATGGCACCAACATCATCACGGGAATTGGAATCTATACCAACGGGATCAACGACCGGGCTGCGGGTGTGATGTGGATGGCTGGCGAAAATTCGCTCATGGACGATGTTCGTTTCCTGGGCGGCCACGGCACCAATCGCGCTGACGGAACGCGCATCAACCCGTACAACAACACGCATACCGCAGATCCAGACATTCATCGCCGGTGGGACGCTCAGTACCCCAGCCTATGGATCACAAATGGCGGTGGAGGCACCTTCGCCGATATCTGGACACCCGATACCTACGCCCAGGCCGGCATGTACATCTCGAATACTTCGACGCCGGGCCATGTCTATGAGCTCTCCAGCGAACATCATGTGCGGAATGAGATCGTGCTGCGCAATGTATCCAATTGGGAGATCGACGCTTTACAGACAGAAGAAGAGTGGGGAGAGGGTCCCTTTACTTTGCCCTTGGAGATTGACGGTTCCAGCAATATCACCATGGCAAACTTCCACTCCTATCGGGTCATCGCGAGCTATCAACCGTTCCCCTACGCGGTGCGTGTCGCTCGTTCCAGCAGTATCCAATTCAAAAATCTGCACGTGAATAGCAACAGCAAAGTGGCGTTCGACAATTCGGTGTTTGATCAGTCGTTTGACACGCAGGTTCGCTATAACGAGTTGGCCTCTCTTTCCATTTCAGGAAGAAAGCCCGTCCCGCGAAAACAGCAGCCTGCCCCGGTACTTGCGGAAGGAGCCAAGCTCGAAAAACTTTGCAGTGGCTTCTTTACCATTTCCGGAGCGGCAGTGGATGGGCAGGGGCGGCTCTATTTCATCGATACGCATTGGCAAAGAATCTATCGTTGGTCGCCCGAGACCCACGATTTAAAGATTCTCCGCGATAATTCCCTGCAGCCAACCCAACTTGCGTTCGACAAGTCGGGAAACCTAATTGTTGTTTCCTACGCGGGCAAGGGTACGGTCTACACTTTTCAGCCGAATGCTCTCGACGACCGGGTTACATTCATTCAGCCTGTCCCTGCGGCTCCGCGTCCTGGAATGACGCCAGTTCTTCCTGTCGATTATTGGGGCAGCCATGATTTCACCCAAGCCGTAACAGTTCCACGACAATATCAGTTCATTTCCACCGATCGCACCACCTTCATTCCTGCTGGCCAGGACTTTATCGACGGATCTCTCACCTGGGGCGTCAAAATGGCCGATCTTCTGCGCGCTTTCAATCTGGCGAAAACTATTCCAGGGCATACCTTCTATATCAGTGAGGAATCCGAACAGAAAACGTACTCCGCAAATGTAAATCAGCAAGGCACACTTTCCAATTTGATGCTCTTTACCGAACAAGGTGGGGAGAGTGTGACCCAAGACAGCAAGGGAAATGTCTATCTGGCGGCTGGCAACATATTTATCTATGACCCTACCGGCAAACAGATTGGCACAATCGATGTTCCAGAGCGTCCGATTGACCTGATATTCGGCGGCCAGGATGGCAAGACGCTCTTTGTTCTGACACACAGTTCCGTGTACGCGGTGAGAACTCGCTTCTAGAGTAGTGCGTCGTAAGTACTGATG
>JAJZDO010000860.1 GCA_021805955.1 Acidobacteriota bacterium | reverse complement strand
CCGAGTCGATTCATACGGAAAACAGCCGCAAGTTTGCGCGGGACGAAGCGCGCGCGCTGGTGCGCGCGGCAGGATTTTCACCGGTGAAGAGCTGGCATGATGCGAATGGATGGTATGGGCTATTCCTGGGTCAGCGGGTGTGAGAACAGCGCCTGTTTGCGGGGAAGCGCGGATCAGAAGGCAAAGCCGGATTTCAATTCGCAATGGTAGACGCGCGTGCGGTCCGTTGTTTGACTTTGTCGGAGGGTGCAGCTTGTCCAGCTTGTGTTGATATCCGGCCCCAGTGGAAAAACCATCAGCGTGCCGTCCAACTCCGCCTCAATGCTTACGCCTTCTTCATTGGCGGGCAAGGTGAAGTTGAGCGTTTGTCCGAAGAAGACAGGGAACAGATGATGGACGCTTGAGTTGAGCGAGGTGCGATAGACCTCAGCCTCGATGAGAAAGGTGGCAGTCTCGGACCAATCGAGCGCGGAGACGGAGATTTTCTGGCCACCGTTTTTGTATCCGGAGTCATCGATACGGGTGAATGGACAGGGGCCTGCGATGCAGGAGACGCGCACCTGGCGAAAGGTGTTGCCGACGCCAGCATCCAGCGAAGCCTGGCCGACTGCGGTCTTCCAGCGTCCGTCTGGCGAGCAGGGTTCGTGGCCGTTGCAGGGAAGACTTCCTGCATTGCGCGCTTCAAAGATTTGAGTGATGCTGCCGATGTTGCTCTCTGAGGTTGCGTTCTCGACGTAGCGAATGCGGATGTTTGTGATTTTGGTGATGTGTGTTCCGGGGTTTCCGTCGCTGGGCTGTGTGGGCAACTCGCGCATGTGAAAGACGTAGAGCGGATTGCGGGCGGAGCGTAAGCCGACAGAAACCTGCTCGGTGAAAGATTGGTAATGGTCATGGGAGAAGTGGAAGTACAGCTTTGCTCCGGGCAGGATGACTTTGCGCAGCGGGATGTGAAAGTATCCCTGGCTATCGGTTTCAGCGGTCACGGAGGTGCGTCCGGATTGCAGGGTTACCTGGGCCTGGGCGACGGGTTGTTGGCGGCGCACGTCTTCGTCCTGTCGGAGCAGGACGCCCTGCACGATCAAAGCGCCGAGGCCGGAGTCGCGACGGATGAGCATCAGAAGTGCCGAGACCAGAACGACAATTCCTGCGATCACGACAACACGCCAGCGTCTGCGATGGATGATCGCCATGAAAGAGATCCTCTGAAGCAGGATACTCTTCTGCCGGGCATCCGGGCAGGGATGACGGAGTGTGAAGTTGGGCGAGGCAACTCTGTGCGCCAGGATGTATTCTTTTCACTTGTAGCGTTGCACGCAAGCGGTCTGGAGAAGCGCCTGAAGGAGATGCGGACAGCGAAACTGTATGCCGACTCACGACTCATCTGCTTTTCCCCGGATGCCACGGATGACGCGCAGGGAGGCGCTGCTACGGATGGCGCAGCTTTGCGGAGCGTCATGGGCGGCTGCTTGCGGTCCGTCGCTGTTGGCGGCTGCGTCGTCGCATGCAGCCGCAAGAAATTCGCATGTTGACGCGAGCGAACAGGCCTATGCTTTCAGCCCGGAGGAAGATGCGATTCTGGATCAGATTGAGCGTGCCAATTTTCTCTTTTTCTGGGAACAGGGACATCCGCAGACGGGACTGATCAAGGATCGTTGCAACACGCGCGTGCAGGACACGAGCATTGTGGCCAGCATTGCTTCCACGGGTTTTGGACTGACGGCAATCTGCATTGCCGAGAAGCGCGGATTCATCGGCCACGCGGATGCGCGATTGCGCGTGTTGCAGACGCTGTCTTCGCTGTGGCATCGTCTGCCGACGCATCGCGGATTTTATTTTCACTATGCGAATATTGCGACGGGCGAGCGCATCTGGGATGCGGAGGCGTCTTCGGTCGACACGGCGATTCTGCTGTGCGGAGTGCTGATGTGCAAGGCGCACTTTGAGGACGTGGATATTCGGAAACTGGCGCAGGCAATCTATGACCGCGTGGATTGGTCATGGCTCTCAGAAGACACGGCACTGCTGGCGATGGGATGGACGCCGGAGCTTGGTTTTCTGGCCAGCAAGTGGGATGACTACAGTGAGCTGATGATGATTTATCTGCTGGGCATGGGGTCGATGACGCATCCGCTGCACAGCGATGCATGGCTGGCATGGAAGCGAACTCTTTTTGAATACGATGGATTGCGCTATATTGGCTCGTATGCGCCGTTGTTTGTGAATCAGTACTCGCAGGCGTGGTTTGATTTTCGCAACAAGAGGGACCACTTCGCGGATTACTTTGAGAACTCGATTCTTGCCACCGAAGCGCATCGACGCTTTTGCGTGGATATGAATACGCGCTTTCCGGATTACACGAATGCGCTGTGGGGCATCACGGCTTCCGATACGGAGCATGGATATGCAGCCTGGGGTGGTCCGCCGGCAACAGGTCCGATCGATGGAACGATTGTTCCCTGTGCGGCTGCCGGATCGTTGCCGTTTCTGCCGAAGGAGACGATGCGTGTCCTGCGTACGATTCACGATCATTATCCGCAGACGTGGTCGCGGTATGGCTTTGTGGATGCCTTCAATCCGCTGACGGGATGGGTGGATACGGATGTGATTGGAATTGATACGGGCATCACCATGCTGATGGCGGAGAATGCTCGCACGGGTTTTGTTTGGAGCACGTTTATGCGCAATGAGGAAGCGCAGCGAGGCATGCAGAAGGCCGGTTTTCAGCCATACAAGCACCCGCCGTATCCCTACGACAGATGGTCGTAATGCGCTTTGTGGGCGACTTTTGCTGCGGGACGGCGATTGCGGCCAGAGTGTGTTGCGAGTGTTGCGACGAGAGGAAGCATGCTGACTTGCCGGAATGATGACGATAGAATGACGGTTTACGGGAGCGTCTCGCGGGGATTCGGACTTTCGCTGTGAGATGGGACAATTTGCGCTTGTATCCAACGCCATGAACGATGAAAGCCAGGCAGCATGAAGGAATCGGTTTCAACAGCAGCGGAAAAGCCGGATCGGGAGGAATCCTCCGGGCAGGCATGGTCGGATCGTGTGCGCGCTTTGCGCAACATTCCGCCTGTGCTGCAATTTGTTTGGCAGTCCGGGCCATCGGTGGTTTTTTGGAATATTACGTTGCGCATTGTGGTGGCATTTCTGCCGGTGGGCGTGGGCATTATTGGTCGCTACATCATCGATGGCGTGAACCGCATCCGCCTGCATCAGCCTTTGCCGGAGCACTTCTGGTGGCTGGTTGCGACTGAGATGGTTCTGGCGATTTCGATTGGGGTTCTGCTGAGATTTGTCGACTATCTCGACAGCCTGCTGGCGGATCGGTATACGCATCATGTGAGTGTGGAGGTGATGCGCAAGGCGGCGGCGCTGGATGTGACGGTCTACGAGGATCCGGTTTTTTATGATCGTCTGGAGCGCGCGCGGGTGCAGGCGACGGATCGTCTGGCGATGATCCAGATGATGGGGCGGCTGATCCAGCAGAGCGTGACGGCGATTGCATTTTCCGCTGTGCTGGTGCGATATTCGCCACTTTTGCTGCTGTTGCTGGTGATTGGAATTGTGCCGGCGTTTCTGGGGGAAAGCCACTTTGCATTCCTTTCGTATGCCAAGAACCTGCGGCAGACTCCGCTGCGGCGGCAGATGGATTATCTGCGTCAGGTGGGAGCAAGCAAGGAAGCAGCCAAGGAGCTGAAACTTTTCAACCTGAGTGGCTATCTGACGGAGCGTTTCAGTGCGCTTTCGCTGAACATCTATCACCAGAATGTTGACCTGAACCGGCGGCGACTTTTCTGGGGCGGATTGCTGGCGATTCTGGGGCAGTTTGGCTACTATGCCGCGTATGGTCTGAGTATCTATCGCACGATTGAGGGGCGATATACGGTGGGTGATCTGACGCTGATCACCACGGCGATTCTGCAGGCGATGAGCAATATCCAAATGGTTTTTTCCACGGCCTCCGGTGTTGCCGATCAGGCGCTTTTCCTGACGGATCTGCTGGCGTTTTTTGAGATGAAGCCGCGCGTGGAGTCGCGTGTGAATGGACTGCGCGCGCCGAGGCCGATTCGTCGCGGCTTTGAATTTCGCAACGTCTCCTTTGCGTATCCTGGAACGACGCGGCGTGTGTTGCGTGATTTCAACTTTACGCTGTCGCCCGGTGAGCGGATCGCGCTGATTGGCGAGAATGGTCAGGGGAAGACGACGGTCGTGAAACTGATCACGCGTCTTTACGATCCGACGGAAGGCCAGATTCTGCTGGATGGAGTGGATCTGCGCGAGTATGATCTGGACGATCTGCACTCCGAGATTGGCGTTATCTTTCAGGACTTCATGCGCTATGAGATGACAGCGCGAGAAAATATCGGCGTGGGGCGCGTGGAACTGCCGCATACGCCGCAAGAGATTGAGGACGCTGCGGAAAAAAGTCTTGCCGCGAGCGTGATTGCCAAGCTGCCTCAAGGCTATGACCAGATGCTGGGTCGCCGCTTTGAAGGCGGTGTCGATCTCTCCGGAGGCGAGTGGCAGCGACTGGCGCTGGCGCGGGCGTATCTGCGCAATGCGCAGTTGTTGATTCTGGATGAGCCAACGGCGGCGCTTGATGCGCGCAGCGAGATGGAAGTCTTTGAGCGCTTTGCGGACCTGACGCAGAACAAGATGGCGCTGCTCATCTCGCATCGGTTTTCTACGGTCCGCATGGCGGATCGCATTGTTGTGCTTGAAGGTGGTTGCCTGGTGGAAGAAGGAACGCACAATCAACTGATCGCTTCCGGTGGACGATATGCATCGATGTTTGAGATGCAGG
>JAJZDO010000356.1 GCA_021805955.1 Acidobacteriota bacterium | reverse complement strand
TTTCCGCAGCCTGTTAATCCGATTTCACCACACCCATTGCTTTTACAATCACGCGCTTGCGTCGTTGTCCGTCAAACTCCGCATAAAACACGCGCTGCCAGCGCCCTAAATCGAGCCTACCCGCTGTGATGGGCAGAGTGGTTTCATGGTGCAACAGCAGCGACTTCAGATGAGCATCCCCATTGTCTTCGCCGGTACGGTGATGTCTGTAATCCGGCCCTACGGGAGCCAGCTTGTCCAGCCACTCCATGATGTCCCCGATCAATCCTTCTTCCAGATCGTTCACATACACAGCAGCCGTAATGTGCATCGGCGACACGAAGCACAAACCATCCTGAATCCCACTGCGACGGACGATCTCTTCCACTTGTGGCGTGATGTGGACAATCTCGCGCCGCTGAGGCGTTTGCATGTGCATATATTCCGTATGTACCTTCATGCAACATAGGATACTGAGGAAAGCTGGAACGCTGCCAGCCCATGGAAATCCCTGTGACCCGCAGACACCGCATTTGAGGTGGCGATTGGAGCTTTCTTAATCAGGCAACGGCGTGGAAATCGTAAAATACTCCACTGCAAATCTGCGTCAGGCCGGTCTGCTGACCGTTGAAGCCATTCGCTGCATCTCAGAAGAAGCACTGCTTGTCCGAATGGCAATCTCTGAAACAATCCTGAAAAATTGTTCAAGACTGAGCAATATTGAACAGACAATCTACTAGGTTCTTTGGAACCATCAACTAGTCTGTGCGTCCGGGCACCGTTCAAATTACTCAGACCTTTTGCAGTCTGCGGAACTGATTGCGGCGCTTCTGAATTTAAGCCGAGTTGTCAGGTACGGATGATGATAAAAGAGCGGCCAGTCAAGACAGTCCTTTTAATTGAAAACAATGTTGATAACTCCGGCTCTGTCCTCGACATGTTCAACCACCAGGGCACCTACTCTTTTGGGTTAACCCACGTTGCGTGCATGGATGACGCCTTGCACTGTCTTGCCACCCGCCGTTTCGATGTTATCCTGCTTGACCTGGGGTTGTCAGACACCTCGGGCCAGGGGGCCATATCGCAGCTCCGGGCATCCGCGCCTCGCACCTCCATCGTGCTGCTCTGCAATCCAGAGGATGAGTCGCTCGCCATTCAAGCAATGGAAACTGAGGTGCAAGACTACATCGTCAAAGGCCAGATTGAACCGCACGAACTGATGGGTTCTCTGCGCAAGGCCGTTGCCCGTCGGGCCGTCGAAGACGCCGTGTACGTGGAACAGGATCGTGCGAGGGTCACGCTCGATTGCATTGCCGACGCTGTCATCTGCACAGACATGCAAGGAAATATCTCCTACCTCAATCCCGTTGCCGAAAGGATGACGGGCAGCTTGTTGAAAATCGCGGCCGGCCGACCCCTGATGGAGGTTTTCCGGATTATGGATGCCACCACTGGCCAGGCGGCCGCAAATCCGCTGACCATAGTAATTGGAAAAAACCGGTCCCCCCAGCTGCCTGTCAACTGTATCCTCACCCGGCCCGATGGGCATCAAGTCTTCATTGAAGATTCGATCGCCCCCATCCGCGACCGGGATGGTCTTGCTGCCGGGTCAGTTCTGGTCTTTCGTGACGTCACCGTTCCGCGAGCGCTGGCCGCGCAAATCTCTCACCTGGCCGAACACGACCCCCTCACCGGCTTGCCCAATCGCCTGCTCTTGAGCGATCGCCTGGGTCAGGCCATTATGCGCGCAAGCCAAGAAAGTGGTCGGATTGCGTTGCTGTTCCTGGATCTGGATGGCTTCAAACATATCAACGATTCGCTGGGACATGCCGTCGGGGACAAGCTTCTTGAGTCCGTCGCAAAACGGCTCAAGGATTGTATCCGCACCCCGGATACCGTGAGTCGGCAGGGCGGCGACGAATTTGTCGTGCTTCTTCAGGATGTGCACGAACCGGAAGATGCCGCCGTCGCGGCCATACGAATCCTCAAGGCAGTGGCGGAGGTTCATTCTATCGACCAGCACGATCTTTCCGTCACAGCCAGCATCGGTGTGAGCCTTTATCCCGAAGACGGTTTGGATGCTGAGACGCTGATCAAGAACGCCGACACGGCGATGTACCAGGCGAAGGAAAACGGACATCATAGCTACAGGTTTTTCACGGCGGCCATGAATATCCGCGCCGTGCAGCGTCAGTCCATTGAACAGGACCTGCGCCGCGCCCTGGAACGTCACGAATTCACGCTGCACTATCAGCCCAAAATCAATCTGAAGACGTGCCAGGTCACTGGCGCGGAGGCACTCCTGCGCTGGACGCATCCCAGGCGAGGACTCACTCCTCCTTTACAGTTCATTCCCGTCACGGAGGTCACCGGCTTGATTCTGCCCATCGGGTCATGGATCCTACGTGAGGCGTGCAAGCAAGCCCGTTCCTGGATAGATGCGGGAATGCAGCTTGCATCGATGGCCGTCAACGTTTCTGCCCTCCAATTCAGGAAAGAGGGCTTTCTGGAAGATCTGACGGCCATCCTCGCCGAAACAGGTCTGGATCCGCACGTTCTCGAACTGGAGTTAACTGAAAGTGTGCTCATGGAGCGCATCGATCATGTCACCTCCGTCCTCGGAACCCTCAGAGAAAGAGGCGTGCGCGTGTCGGTCGACGATTTTGGTACGGGTTACTCCAGCCTCAGTTATATTCAGAAACTTCCGCTCGATTCCCTCAAAATCGATCAAATGTTTGTCCGCCAGATCACATCTATCCCCAGCGACACAAGTATCGTCACCGCAATCATTGGCATGGGCCGAAGTCTAAAACTTCGGGTAATCGCCGAGGGCGTAGAAATGAAAGAAGAGCTGGACTTTTTGAGGCAGCAGGAGTGTGACGAAGCCCAAGGGTTCTACTTCAGCCCGCCAGTCCCCGCCAACCAGTTTGCGCACCTGATGGTAGATCATGTATTTGATCTCGACGGAATTTCATCCAGCGTCTGACGATGATCGATGCTGGTCTTGTACAATTGGCCGAACAGAACACCATTCTTTACTATACGCATCAGAACGTCGCTGAACTTTGGAACGTGCTGACACGGCCTGTGTCCCATAATGGCTTTGGATTGACCGTTGCAGAGGCTGAACGCGAGGTACGCACTGTCGAGGATGGTATGAACTTATTACCATACAACGAGTCCGTCTATCGCGAATGACACGGAAACGGCCAATTTCCGACAACATTTTCATCTCTTCCTGCCGAAGCCGCAGATCGACGGGCAATGTATTTCTGTTGCAAAAACTCATGGGGCATAACGATGTGCGTACCTTGGGGCGCTATCAGTACCCTTCGATCGCACACATTGGCGCCATCGTGAATAAGCGAAATGAGTTACGTCACGATTTACGGTACGGTGCTGTTGTTGGGGCATAAAACCAAAGAGCAGCAGTTTTCGGAAGCGGTTGATTTTGGGTAAGATAGAAACACGGAGAGGTGGCAGAGCCCGGTTGAATGCACCTGACTCGAAATCAGACATACCTTCACGGGTATCGGGGGTTCGAATCCCTCCCTCTCCGCCATTTACTTGTTTTAGGACATCCAAGAAAATCCAAACATCACAGAAAAACCCCAGAAAAAACTGGGGTTTTCGTCTTTTTACATCCAAGGCTGTACTATGGAATCCAGAAACTGCTGGGGGTATTTCTGGGGGTACTTTTGTTTTGACCTGGGGGTATTTTTCCCTGAGCGGGGATTTCTGGAGGGAAAATGGCGCTGACCGATCAGGAGTTCGCAAGGCCAAAGCAAAGGACACGGCATACCGTCTGAGCGACGGCGGCGGTCTGTATCTCTGGATCACGCCAGCAGGGGGCAAGCTCTGGCGCTGGAAATACCGGCATGAAGGCAAAGAAAAGCTCATGTCTTTCGGCAAGTATCCAGATGTGCCCTTGTCACAGGCCAGAGAGCGCCACGCCGAAGCACGCAAGCTGCTGGCTTCTGGCGTAGACCCTATGGTGCAGCGCAAGGCCGAGAAATCGGCAGCGGAAAATTCCTTTCAAAGTGTCTCACTGCTTTGGCTGGAACATTGGCGGCACGGAAAGAGTCCCCACCATGCGGACGGCGTGAAGCGGCGCATGGAAGCCGATATCCTGCCCAGCCTTAACGCGAGGCCCATTGCTGAAATTGAAGCGCCGGAACTGGTGGCGATGACCAAGGCCATTGAAAAGCGCGGTGCGCGGGACATTGCCAAGCGTGCTCTGGAGACCGCTGGGCAGGTGTTTCGCTATGACGGCTACACCAAGCGCAATCCGGCCAGCGAAATCCGCCCCAGCGACATTTTGCAGTCCACACGCAAAGCCAACTATGCCCGCATTGATGCCAAGGAACTGCCCGGCCTGCTGCGATCCATCGAAGTCTATCCGGGTACGCACATCACGCGGCTGGCCTTGAAGCTGATGGCGTTCACCTTTGTCCGCACCAGCGAATTGATCGGGGCAAGGTGGGAAGAGTTCGACATCGAAGCTGCCCGCTGGAACATTCCCGCCGAGCGCATGAAGATGCGTACTCCGCATATTGTGCCGCTAGTGCAGTGCGTCGTAAAGGATGACCATTATTACTGTAGCGCGTCCATACGATGGAGGACGACATAGTATGCGGTTTGCCGCGGCGGTTACCCTGAACTCGGAACAGAGACAAGCCCTGGAGCGAATGGCGCGAGCCCGGTCCATGCCGGCGCGACTGGTGGAACGGGCGCGGATCGTGCTGCTGGCCGCCGACGGGATGGAAAACAAGCAGATTGCCAGACGGATGAACCTGACTGAAAAGAAGACAGCGCGTTGGCGCAGCCGCTTCCT
>JAJZDO010000396.1 GCA_021805955.1 Acidobacteriota bacterium | reverse complement strand
CCGGATCTTCCAGGATTAGTCAGGATTTGCCGTCACGGATCTGAAATTACTGCGCTGAGTGGGTGGCTGAGCGAACAGGATGGTTACAGAACTTGTCTTCGTCGGTGGAACCCAATCTTCCAGTGGGTCAATGAGCATAGCGAGTCGTTGTCAGAGCGAATCTTTTCCGGCGAAGATCACGAATCTATGAGCAGACAAAAGCGATTTCTGCAGATACAGAAGCCCAGTCCAATCTACCGCAGCGGACTGAAGCAACATGGATTGCATGGAGCGCTTTGGAATGACCAAGACGATTCGTCTCTTCGGCAGCGCTACCGATGGTTGCAGGGTTACTTTCTCTATGCGCATATTCAACTGCTGCGTCGAATGTCGAGCGAAGCACACTGGATTGCGGGAACCGAGCCGTATACAGGGTTTCATGCTTCGATTTACACCGCGGCATGGGCGCTTCGCAGATTTGCCTCAGCTGATTCGGAGTGGTCATCTCCGTTACTCCAAATCAACTTTGAAGAAAGCGGCGCGGGATTATCCCAAACGCTGCGCAGAGTCGCTGACGGGCCGAAAGACCGCTCCGATGAAACGGTGATCGATGATCAAACCAGAGATGTTCCCCTTGCTGTGGATGTGCAGCATCTGCCTGGCTCTCTCGCAGTCAGATGTTTGCGAAGTCTTGCCTATTTTCTCGACTGGGGGAATGACAGACCAGACCTTCGCCGCCGGACGGGTTTCGGAGGCAAGGGAAATCCGCGCGGTGGAAGTCCGGGGTTGGACGGATCGAGAGGCGTAACCTCGGGGGAGCAACGGCATCGGCGGGAAAAGAAGAAAAGCGCCGCAACCATAGGCGACGAAATGGCTCTCGCAGATGCAATCGAGGGCGGTTTGTATCTGCCGTCGTTGTGGACGGGAAGTCGGACGCAAAGGCGAAGTGCATCCGATGCTGGCGACCATCCCGCCGAAGACTTTACCTCAAACACATTGCTCCTGGCCGACGAAGAGTCCGCAGCCGCCCTGGCGCATGCAGGGTCCGTTGAGATGGCGAATCAGTTGCTGCCGTTTGCTTTTGGCCTTCTTTCCGTCTGCGAAGTCGCTGACCTGCTATGCAGTGTGCGGGATAGGGAAAACTCCATGGAATGGCTGGAAGTCAGCGCATTGATGCATACCATGCTGTGGACGGGTGCGCCGCTGGAAGAGGCGATGCGGTTGGAGGTGCATACGGATCAATCTGCTCATTCGTCCGCTGGTCTGACGCTTGTGCCTGCGGGGAAACAGACAGACGGATCGTCAACTTTTCCCGAATGGCGTCGTCCCATCACAATGCCTTTGGGCATTCCCGTGAAAATGCCACTTCCGGGGCTTGCATATCCCCGGGCAGATTTCCTTTCTCTGCCGGATTCTTTTGGAGGAACATCTTCCGTACTGCGCTGGTGGAGATACCGGCACACATCAGGCCCGATGAATGAAGATGTGTTGCCCAAGAGAATACCAGGGTCAGCCGTCCGTCTCTTTGCACGCGAGATCGACTGGTATCGTGAGCGGCTCGATTCACTTCAATCCGACGACCGGGTTGAGAAAAGAATCTCGGCACGCAAAATGGATGGTGTACTTTTTCAGACCATCCTGGACCAGACGAATGGAGATATCGTTGCGGCAGCATGGATTACAGGAAAAGATCATCGACTCGCTTCGGTGCGACGATTCTACCGGGCCTCTGCAACACTTCAGTTGCAAAGGGTCTACGTGCGCGCCGCAATAGGCATCGCCGAAGAACTTGCGCAGAACGGTTACGCGCTTTCCATGCCAGGCGGCACGACGATTCCGGACAACGGCACTTATGTCGGAAGCTGGTATTGTCCGGGGCTGGAAGTAGTGCGCGAGGCCGTTCATCGTCTCAAGGATGACCTCCGAGATTCGATGCAGTTCGTCGGCGAAAGTCCGACCGAAGAAGAATTCGTACGACGGCACAATCTCTATACGCTGTACAGCATATGGAGCTTTGGTTTTGCGGTGGGTGCTCGGGGCGTGCATACGCCTTACCTTCATCCGTCCCAGATCGATGCATCAACAGGCATGGCACGGATGCGCGACAAAGGTCCAGAGAGTGGCTATCGAACTCGCGTTCTCTGGCTTCCTCCGAAAGTACGAGAGCAGGTTGCGTACTACAACGATTATCTGAGTGCTCTGCACATCCGTCATGCGCTGCCTACCCCGAAGCGTGCTGTTGCTTGCTATTTTCTGACCAGCGCGACAAAGGTGGTAGCCGTACAACCCCGAAGTTTAGCGCCGTGGATGGAGAAGTATCTTCCGTTTCCGGCGAATGTCGCGCGCCATTTCGCGGGAACACATCTTCGCGATCGCGGTTTGCCGCCGGAAATCGCCGATGCCTGGATGGGACACTGGTGGCGCGGCGAAGAACCGTGGGGACCGTTTTCCTCCTTTTCCTATCTTGAGTATCGGCGTCGGCTGGAACTTCTGCTCGTGCCCTTTCTGGAAGAGCTGGGTTTCGAGCCAATTGTGCTCGGCGCAGCGGCAGGAAGATCCCAATGAAACTCCAGGTAACCAAAGATCGAAATGTCTTCCACATCCCCAACGCGCTCGATCTGACATCCAGGCAAATGAATACGGTACTTCCGCGGCTGATCGACTTCCTCACCAGGCATCCGTCTCGCGTATCGCAGATTCTGACAGGAGCAGAGAACGCAGTATGGAGCGCAAAGGACATGCGCGCGCTCGAAGCACTGGTGCTCTCTGGGGCATCGACTGCTCGCGAAGCCAGCGATTATCTGCTCGTGCTGCGCAAGGCCTGTGCCTATTGGGTAACGCGTGAGAGGTTGTCACTGGCGCTTCCTCGGATTCCTGTTTTCTCACCAGAACCCATTCATCCGCTGCGCGGGAATCTTGCACGACAGCTTGAGCGTTACCAGGGTTGGAAACAAGTTCTCGCGCACTGGTTACGAAACAGCCACACCAGTTTCGAGAACAGAGACGATGCCGGCCATTTGGCAGAGATACTGATCGTTTCCGCCGTCATCTTCGGAGGCTTGCACAGTGTATCGAGCCTTCTGGCATTGATCCGTGCAATTCCAGAGTCAGAGCGACGAACGCAATGGCATGATGGCACGATGTACATCGAGTTGGATATCTCGTGGCGGGGCTCGCCGGGCCGGGAGATGCGCCGATGGCAACCCGATTCGATATCGGCAGCGCTTTGGGCGAGATTGCGCAGCGAGCCAGAAGAGAAGCTGCAATTCAGGGAGGAACCTTCTGAGACCAGAATCCATCTGAAAGATCGCGCACTCATGCAAAGAGTCGCAGAAGCATTACGCGCGTCCGTTATGCGAGATTTTCCGGCAAGTCAAGTCGGATGTGGAGACCTGAGCGGACTACTCCGGGCAGCACGCGCAACAGCAGCCATCGAACTCCCCTCAATTCTCGCAGCCTACGCCAGCAGGAGATTCCTCTCCCACTCGATCTCTCAAAACGCGTGGAAACGAATCGTCGATCCCGAGTCAAGAACGATGCAGCCAATCTCACCGAGAAAATCCGAACCGTTCGTCATGCCCGCAAGTTCAACGCGAGGTTCAAGCAAGTTGCCTCGAACAGACGACAGTGCGGAAGGTGTCGATGCACCATGGTTGCAGGAGTTGAGAGCGGCATTTCGAATCGAGAACCGATCCAGGATGCGTCAGCGACTAGAGGAGTTGAGCGATCAGTTCGATTCTCCGCTCGCTCGACGCATGGCTGATTTCAGCGCGTCGTTGCTGATCGTGCGCACCGCATCCGGGAAGATTCGCTCCCTCCGCGCGGTGCGGGATATGGCTCTCGACGTCGCTCGCAACATCGCGACATTTGTCGGCGCAGACGATCCTGCGGAACTGAATACGGAAGAACTAGAAACGCTGTACGCACAGTGCATGGAAAGCATCGGTCCACCAGCGTTTGGGGATGCCTTGCCGCATCGACGGTCGGGAATCCTGAAGAAGAGGCAGAGACTTGCTTATGCCCTTCGAGAATTTCATCGCTACCTGGTCGCTCGAGCAGGCAAACAACCCCTTGAGCATTCTGCCGAACTCAATTCCATCGCTGAATGTGCCGCAGTCGATGCCAATCTGATCACACTGGAAGACTATGCCGCCGCACTGGGGCAGACGGACGTCTACTGGTCGCAAAGACACGATATTACGCATCGCAGGGTCGCCCGACTTCTCCTAATTCTGGGCTTTCGCTGCGGCCTGCGTCGGATGGAAGCCATGTATCTTCGAATCGAAGACGTAAGACCCGGCCCCAGAGCAGAAATATGGATTCGACCTAATGGCATGCGTCGGCTGAAAAGTCGAAACGCTGTGCGAAGAATTCCAATCTTCGCTCTGATGGACGAGGAGGAAATCAATGAACTAATGCGATGGCGTGACGAGCGCCTTCGTCAGATCGCGCCATGCAGTGAGGGATATCTCTTCTGTGCGCCGCATCATGTGCTGGATCCTATGCCTCAGACCATATTGGAAGAGATCAACAAAATCTTGCAATGCGTTACCGGCGATCCATCTATGCACTATCACCAACTGCGCCATAGTTTCGCAAGCTGGACATGGTTGAATCTCATGCTTGCCGACATGGACCCCATGCCCAATCTGTTTCCAAAGCTGTTCTTGACGATGGACTGGCTCGCGGGGAGTTCTGCACTGCGCGATCACTTGTATTCGCATGCCGACCCGACGAGAAAGCATGCGTATCTCGTTGCACAGATGCTTGGGCACGGTAACCCCGCTACAAGCATGGAGCATTACATCCACTTTGCCGATCAATTGCTGGCCGCTTTCCT
>JAJZDO010000362.1 GCA_021805955.1 Acidobacteriota bacterium | reverse complement strand
TCTTTCCTACCATTCCTGGCGGCAATGGCTGGCAAAGGCTGCATACATCTCCGGGTCGACGCCTTTGACGGGCTTGAGGATAGTGACCGCGGGATAGAAAGCCGGCAGCGGCGACCGGCAGCTTCGCACGTAGGCGCGGGCAGCTCGAAAGACGAACAGCGTGTACACCAGCGCCGCCAGCGTCAGCGCAGTGAACATTATGGGGATCCATTGCGCCGCAAAACCCGAGGTGTGCACGGAGATCATGGGTGACTGAGAGTATTGTCGCTCAGATCGAAGTCTAAACTTTGCGTTTTGATGCGGAATTCTCAAAATGTCGCCGACCGCCTCCGGGATTCCATTTGCGCCGCCTCACCCGAAGCACGTAAAATGGTGCAGCACGGAAAGAATGCCGAATGAAAGCCAATATTACCCTGAAAATTGAATCGGGCCTTTTACGGGAAGCCCGCATTCTCGCAGCCGAGGAAGGCACCTCCATCAGCGCGCTGTTATCGGACCGCCTCGCAACCGCTGTGCGGGAGCGCAAGGGGTACAACCAGGCGCGCAGGCGCGCATTGGGCCGCCTGCGGAAAGGACTCGATCTGAGATGGACTCCTCCTCGCTCGCGAGACGAACTGCATGAGCGATAAGCATTTCGTCGATACCAACATTCTGATGTATGCGCATGACCGCTCCGCCGGCGCGAAACATCGGCTTGCTGCATCGCTTGTGGAGCGACTTTGGGATTCCGGCGAGGGCGTTTTAAGCACCCAGGTCCTGCAGGAACTATGTATCAACCTTCGGCGCAAGGTAGCACCGCCATTGCCGGTCAATCAAGTTCGCCAACTGATCCGCGACTACTCCACGTGGGAAATCGTCACCAACACTTCCGAATCCGTTCTGCAGGCAATCGATATTGAAGCACGTTACAGGATTTCTTTCTGGGACGCGCTGATTCTTCACGCCGCCGCCCATTCTGGAGCGTCGATTCTGTATTCCGAAGACCTGGCAGCCGGCCAGAGCTACGAAGGAATTCGCGTCGTCAATCCTTTGGCGGCTCCTTCCCGCTGAAAAAAGAAATCGCGCCGTAAAGCGCACGCGATCCGTTGAGCAACAAAAGGCAATGGATGCGTTGCAGTCACGGGCGACTGCGAGTATTGTCGCTCAGATAGTCGCTTCGAAGTGGATTGCCCGCAAGCTCACTCGTAGCGGAGGGCCTCGATGGGGTCGAGGTTGGCGGCTTTCCATGCGGGGTAGATGCCGAAGATGAGTCCAATGGCGCAGGAGACGCTGAAGCCAAGGACGGCCCAGAAGGCGGAGACAAACGCAGGAATGGTAGGAAAGATCAGCCGCACCGCCAGGGTGAGAATGCCGCCGACCAACACGCCAATCAGGCCGCCGACGGAGCAGAGGGTGATGGCTTCAATCGTGAACTGGAGCAGGATGGTGCGCTTGGTGGCCCCCATGGCTTTGCGGACGCCGATCTCGCGGGTGCGCTCGGTGACGGAGACGAGCATGATGTTCATGACGCCGACGCCGCCGACCATCAGGCCGACGCTGGCGACGCCGATCATAAAGATGAAGATGCCGCCGGTGAGCTGATTCCAGATGCGGGTGATGGCGTCCGGGGCGAAGATGGCAAAATTGTCCGCCTGATTGAACCGGACCTTGCGCTGGATGCGAAGCGTCTGCTCGATCTCGTCATAGACGAGGTCTTTATTCTTGGCGTCGTTATACTTCACGGAAATCCAGTAGTCGAGGATTTCCGGATGGATCTTGTGGAAGGTCCCAATGGGAAAATAGGCGGCGTTGTCCTCGGGATTCTGCCCGCCGCCGAATGCCGTCTTCCGTTTTTCCATGACGCCGATCACACGGAAATCCTCGCCGTTAATTTCCACTTCCTTGCCGAGCGGATCCTCCCCGCGAAACAGCTCCTCCGCCGTATCGTTGCCGAGGACCACCACATCGGCATGTTTGTCCTGCTCATATTGCGAGAAGTAGCGTCCAACAGGAATGTTGACGGTGTCGACTTCCGGCTCGTTGACCGTGTCTCCTTCCAGGATGGTGTGCTGCACCTGCCGTCCTTTGTATTTCACGGCGATGTTGCCGAAACCCAAATCGAAATTCTGATAGCGCAACTGTGGAGAGACGGCGACGACATGGGGCAGCTTGGCGAGCGCCTCGGCATCCGCCATGGTGAGCTGCTTGCGGGCCAGCATTTCCGCGGTTGGGCGCACTGCGATGACAGGGTAACGAAACACCCAGTACACGTTCGTGCCGAATGCGGCCACCAGGTTTTCAATGTTGAGATTGAGGCCATTGATAAACGAAGACAGCGCAATCACGGTGGTCACGCCGATGACGATGCCGAGAATGGTGAGACCGGAGCGCAGCTTGTTGGAGCGCAGCGTCTCCATGGCCATGCGGATGGATTCGCGGGATTTACTAGCGCGCAGCGCGGGTCTCACGGGGTCACAGCTCCGACCGCAGCGCGACAATGGGATCGAGCATGGCGGCTTTGCGCGCGGGATAGACGCCGAAAAAGATGCCTACGGAGGTTGCCAGCAGCAAACTGACCACGACCGACCACAGGGCAATGGTCGTGGGAAAACCGATGATGACGGTAATCAATTTGGCGATGGCGATTCCTCCCACGGCGCCAATGACCCCTCCGGATAAGGCCATCGCGGCGGACTCGATGAGGAATTGCATCATGACATCGCTGCGGCGCGCGCCGAGGGCCTTGCGAACGCCAATTTCGCGGGTCCGCTCCGTGACGGAAACCAGCATGATGTTCATGATGACGATGCCGCCGATGACGAGCGAAATGGTAGCGATGCCGATGGCGACGCCGAAAAAGCTTTGGCTGAAGCTTTTGAAGAGGCCGACAAAGCTGGCATTGGTATCGATGCTGAAGCTGTCCGGCTGGCCCAGAGGATCGTGGCGGCGGGCGCGGAGGATGGCGCGCACCTGGTCGGATGCCTGTTCGAGCCTGGCGTCAATGCCGCCAGCCTTGTTGTAGATGGTGATGGAATTGTTGGTTCCATACACGGCCTGATAGGTAGAAATGGGGATGCCGACAAAGTTGTCCTGGCTTTGCCCGAGGGTGGCTCCCTGGCGCTCCACCACTCCAATGACGGTGTAGAGGACCCCATCCACGCGAATTTCTTTTCCGATGGGATCGCCCTGGCCCATGACATTGTCGACGATGTCATAGCCGACGACCGCGATGTGGGCGTCGTGCTGCACCTCGGTGGGGGTAAACGAGCGGCCCTCGGCAATGTTGTAGTTGTACATCGCCGGCATGTCCGTGGTCCAACCGCGAATGCTGACGCCCGTGGCCGATTGATGGTGCGAAACAACGTTGCCGGTGGTGGAGACTTCCGCGCCTACGGCGATACATGTGGTGCATTGCTGCAAGACGGCTTCATAATCCTGCATGCGGAGGATTTTTCGTTTTTGATATTTCAGATACTCCTGGCCGTTGAGAATCACATGGGGCATCTGGCTGGCGGTGAATACATCGGCGCCATAGCCATAGACCTTGGTCGCCACATACTTGTTGACGCCGTTGATCATGGTGACGATCATGATGACCGAAGCCACGCCGATCACGACGCCAACCAGCGTGAGGATGGAGCGCATCTTGTTCGCCCACAGCGATTGCAGCGCGATTTTCAGTGCTTCCCGGAAACCCATGCGTCTTCTCGGTTCTCGACCGGCGCCGCACCGCAGCGGCCGGGTGCTCCAGGTCCGTGAAGCCAACCTGGGTCCTTGACCAATCCGGCGCCCAACCTTCGCAGGTTCACCGCAAAGGATGGGATACCCATCTACTCAAAATCCTTTTCCTGCTGCATCGCCCACCATAATCCAAACCCCGCCTCGGCGATTCCGATCGCGCGCGTTAGCTGGGGATGCTCGGCCAGGTGTTCCATGAGGTCCCGCCAGGGTTTGGGACCGGCCACCCATGCCTTCGCGGCGCGATCTGGGCGCACCGCCGCCATCATGCCATCGCCAATCAGAAACATCACGCAAAAATGCTGCCATCTCTGGGCCATCATGTGCCTGTATCCTCTCTCTGTCATCATACGTTCGGCGGCGCGAGAAGTTCCCGCGAAAAAAACCCGGGTCAGAGCAATCACACAGTTCCCGTAATGTGGTGAGATCAATTTACATGCAGCCATTCCTTGATAGAACGGCTGCGCGAAGATCAATTTTCCGCCTTACACCAACCGTGTGATTGCTCTAGGGAAGGTCTGATTAAGTCGATGGAAAGTCACTCAGGGGCTGAAGCCCACGGATTTTTCAACCATTTACGGCACGACTGAAGTCGTGCCCTGATACAAACCAGACTTAATCGGAGCTTCCCTAGAGCATTTCCCCTATTGCTGTGAACTTTCCAAGTTCAACTCAGTGCAGCTTTTCTTGACGGAAAAGCTGCGCCGACATCCTCGCTTCGGTCTATACCTATAGGGAAAATGCTCTGGTCCGCCAGGGCGACAACCTGGGGTCCTGGAACTTCGTTTCAGCACGCTGTCTTACAAATCCATCTTCTTGAATTTCCACTCTGGAATCGCGCGAACGATCGCCATGATCCATCGCCAGAACCAGGGGGTGTAGAGAACATCGCGCCGATGTTCCATCGCGTTCACAATGTCGCGCGCTACGGCGTCGGGCGTGGCAAACAGCGGACCTTGCGGAAGGTGCGCCGTCATCGGCGTGGCTACAAAACCGGGACGGACGGTGAGGACCTGTACGCCATCGCGGTCCAGGCGATTCCGTACGCCATCCAGAAACGCGTTCAGGCCGGCCTTGGCGCTGCCATAGATGTAATTGCTCTTG
>JAJZDO010000567.1 GCA_021805955.1 Acidobacteriota bacterium | reverse complement strand
TGCTGTTCATCGCGACACCTACATCGGCCTGTGCAAGAGCAGGAGCATCGTTTGTGCCGTCCCCTGTCATCGCAACCAATTTTCCTTGAGCCTGTTCGCGCTTGATCAGGTCCATTTTGTCTTTTGGTCTTGCCTCGGCAAGAAAGTCGTCCACGCCGGCTTCCCGCGCTATGGCCGCGGCCGTCAAGGGGTTATCGCCGGTAATCATGATGGTGCGAATCCCCATCGCACGCAACTGAGCAAACCGCTCGCGCATCCCGCCCTTCACGATGTCTTTCAAATGGATCACGCCAAGCGCACAGTTGTCCTGGGCAACAACCAGTGGAGTACCGCCGGAACGCGCAATCGTGTCCACAACCTCGCGTACCTGTTTTGGCATAGTGCCGCCATGTTCTTCGATGAAGTGTGCGATCGCATCCGCTGCACCTTTGCGAATAGCGCTCTTTCCGACATTCACCCCCGACATGCGCGTGGACGCAGTGAAGGGAACGAATTCGGCATCGAGTTCTTGTAGGTCCCTGCCGCGCAAACCATAGCGCTCTTTGGCAAGCACGACAATGGATCGTCCCTCTGGAGTTTCATCCGGTAGTGAGGAGAGTTGAGCGGCATCTGCAAGCTCAGGGCCGCTGACACCCGGGGCCGGGATAAATTCTGTCGCCTGACGATTGCCAAGCGTGATGGTCCCCGTCTTGTCAAGAAGTAGAGTGTTTACATCACCAGCGGCCTCCACCGCGCGACCACTCATTGCGAGCACATTGTGCTGCACCAGCCGATCCATTCCCGCGATGCCGATTGCGGAGAGCAACCCACCAATGGTGGTCGGAATCAAGCACACCAGTAAGGAGACCAGAACGAACACGGTTTGGGGCGCAGTCGAGTAAACCGCGAAAGGCTGCAAGGTTACGACGGCCAGCAAAAAGATGACTGTGAGGCCCGCAAGCAGGATGTTCAGTGCAATTTCGTTGGGTGTTTTCTGCCGCTCTGCACCTTCAACGAGCGCGATCATTTTGTCCAGGAACGTCTCACCTGGATTTGATGTGATTCTGATCTTGAGATGATCGGAGAGTACGCGCGTGCCGCCGGTCACAGCAGAACGGTCGCCGCCTGATTCGCGAATGACTGGCGCGGATTCCCCGGTGATTGCCGACTCGTCCACGGAAGCGACTCCGTCGATAATTTCTCCGTCACCAGGGATCATTTCGCCTGCGAGTACGACTACGATGTCACCAGCCCGTAGTTCCGAGCTTCTTACATCTTCGCCTTCTCCATTCTGGAGAACACGATGGGCCGTAGTCTCCGACTTGGCGCGGCGCAAGGTGTCGGCCTGTGCTTTGCCTCGGCCTTCCGCCATAGCCTCAGCGAAGTTCGCGAACAGGACCGTGAACCAAAGCCACAGTGTGATCTGCAGGTCGAAGCTGAAGGTGCTGTGATGTGCCGTGATATCGCGGAAGAGCAGAAGTGTGGTGATCACACTGCCGACCTCAACGACGAACATGACGGGGTTGCGCATCATGGTGCGCGGGTTGAGTTTCTTGATTGCATCCAGAAGTGCCTGGCGTGCAATCTTGCCATCCCAAAGGGACCGCCGGTTTCTACCGGAGTGTCCGCTGCTGGGCTGTAATGCGTTCGTGTCCTGGATCGTCGCTGAAGTCGCCATAATGGTTCCTTAAAACACCTTTCCGGCTTGAAGCATCAAGTGTTCGAGAATCGGTCCGAGACTGAGGACCGGGAAGAAGGTCAACGCTCCCACGATGAGAATCACGCCAAGCAACAGCACCGTAAACAACGGCGTGGTCACAGGGAATGTTCCCGATGAAGGTGGCACAAGTTTCTTCGTCGCCAGGTTTCCGGCCAGTGCAAGCATCGGCACAATCATCAAAAAGCGTCCAATCAACATGGCAAAGCCGATGGTCAGATTGTAGAAATGCGTGTTCGCATTGAGGCCTGCAAAAGCCGAGCCGTTGTTTGCCGTACCGGATGTGTAGGCGTAGAGCATCTCTGTAAGCCCATGCGGGCCTGCATTATTCAGGCTACTGAGACCAATAGGCAACAGAGCGGCAACGGCCGTGAAGACGAGAATCGACAACGGGAAGATCAGCACGAACAACATGGCCATCTTGACGTCGTACGATTCGATCTTTTTGCCCAGATACTCCGGCGTTCGTCCGACCATCAGCCCGGCGATGAACACCGTCAGCACGACCATAATCAATATTCCGTACATGCCCGCGCCCACTCCACCGAACACGACCTCGCCCAACATCATGTTTACAAGCGGAACCATTCCGCCGAGAGGCATGAAGGAGTCGGGCGTGGAATTCACGGCCCCGCAACTGGCATCTGTTGTCACCGTCGTAAACAGGGCGGAATTAGCAATGCCGAAGCGGACCTCTTTGCCCTCCATATTGCCACCGGGCTGGCTGGCTGTTACATGCTGGTTCACTCCATGCAGCAAAGGATTCGGCTGCGACTCCGCCCTATATGCCACAGAGGTACCCACGAAGAACAAAACGGCCATAGTAGCGAAGACCGCCCATCCATGCTTCGGCGACTTTGTGATTCGACCCAGCGTCGCCGTGAATCCAGCTGGTATCGCAAAGATCAGGAACATTTCAAGAAAGTTCGAGAATGGAGTCGGGTTCTCGAATGGATGGGCGCTGTTTGCATTGAAGAAACCGCCTCCATTGGTACCGAGCATCTTGATCACTTCCTGAGAAGCAACCGGGCCTTGGGCAATTGTCTGCGTTGTGATCGTCTGGGTCGTTGGCTTCCCATCCGTTCCCGTAGTTGTGATCGTTTGTGGCTGAATTAGTTTCGCCGAATCGTAGGGTCGAAAGTTCTGCACAACACCCTGAGAAACCAGCACCAGTCCGAACACAATAGAGATAGGGGCAAGGATGCGCAGTGTCGATCGCGTCAGGTCCACCCAGAAATTTCCGAGCGTGTTGGTCTCTTTGCGTGCGATGCCACGAATCAATGCGACAGCCAGGGCTATCCCTACCGCTGCCGACCAGAAATTATGGGTCGCCAGTCCAGCCATCTGGGTCAGATAGCTCATGGTGGATTCCGGCGTGTAGGATTGCCAGTTCGTATTCGCAGTGAACGAGGCTGCTGTGTTGAAGGCAAGATCCGGCGCAACTGCTCCCAGGTGCTGCGGGTTCCATGGCAGATGCAGTTGGACCCGCTGAAGAACATAGGTCAGCAGCATGGTCACGGCGCTGAACAGAAGCATCGCGATCGAATACTCTTTCCAGCCCATCTCATGGGATTCGTCGATCCCAGTGATGCGATAGAGCAAACGCTCAATTGGGTTGAAGAGTCGGTCGGCAAAGGTCTTTTCTCTCTCCAGCACCCGCGCCATGTAGACCCCAAGGGGCTTGGTGACTGCGAGGAGAACACCGAAGAAAAGCAGAATTTGCAACCAGCCATTGGCTGTCATTAGAACTTCTCCGGGCGCAGAAGCGCGAATATCAGATACACCATCAGCAACACGGACACTACAAGCATCAGAACCGTCTCGATTGTCATAGCTTTACCTCAGCCGTCCGCATGCGTAGGTGTATACGGCAGCAATCGCGAAGAACGCGATTGTTCCTAGAATCATCAGAATGTCCCACATTGCGTTTTTCCTCTCTTCAAAGCGAATTCCTGTGTTCGTCCTTGATTGCCAACTCCTCATGCCCGATTAGTGCACTATCCCTTGTCAAAACATGAAGCCGGTTTCGATCAGTCCGCGCGCTTGCGTAGAGTTTCTTCCGAGAGTGCCAAGCGCATCGCCAGGGACGGTGCTGCCTGCCTGGATGAATGAAAATTCTCCCCGAGCGAAAAATGCCTTGTCCTGATAAGTGGGTGTCGCCGTGATGGACCATGCATCGCTACCGGGGCCATACAGCAGGTTCACTGCGCCGTCGGTAACGTTTCCCGAACTGCCGAGATACTCAGCACGTCCAGCCAGCGAAACATGGGGAGTGATCGTGTAATTTCCCAGGATCGCCCCACCTATCGTCGCACTGGATCGTGCAACACCGATGCGTGTGTTCTTTGGCACATGTGTGTATTGGAAATATGGCTCGATCATCCAGCGTTTGGCTGTGTGAGTGTAGATTAGGTCGTAGATTTCGCTGTTATTTTGATACAGCGGCGTCGCGATGCTGGAATAACCAGTAACACCGAGATTTCCGCCGCCAACGAATTCCAAGCTGTTCGCAGAATTGAAGGCGTCTGTCAATTCACCGGTAAGCCAGTTGTATCGGTTGGAATAAAAGCCGTCGTTCCAAGCAAGGGATCCGCTGACCTTGCCCTTGCTGTAATTGGCCTGCATGCCGCGATTGACGGCATTTTCCTGGTTCCATAAGAGTCCCCGTTCAATGTTCAGGTTCTCGAAGGTAAAGGTATCTTCCGCGCCGATCAATGTCGGCAATTTCCCGATGAGAAGGGAAAAATTCCCCTTGGGCGCAAGCTTCAGGTATGCCTGGGGGAGTGGGCCAAAAAAATCGCTGATTGTCTTTCGGGTGGAAAGAAACGGTGTCCCTAATGCCGGAATGTTGTAGGCCCCTGCTTGCAGGTAATACTGAACGAGTCCGCTGGTCTTCTGAATAAATATTTGCCCATTGCTGACATCCGCACGTGCCGCTTTATCTCCTGAACTCGGATGTCCCTGCCAGGAACCAAACCCGGTAAGGGCCCCTGTGACGTCTAAGTTTCCCAATGGTCCAGCATCGAATGTCCTTGGTGAGGCTGTACTGAGCGGTCCCACCATCGCTGGCGAAGCAAGAGGCGCAGGTGGTGCGCTATTCTGCGCGATTGCAACTCTGGGATCGACGAAT
>JAJZDO010001069.1 GCA_021805955.1 Acidobacteriota bacterium | reverse complement strand
TTTCTTCTTCGTAATGCATCAGCAGCATCGGAGTCCGATGCCGGTGCATATATACTTTGGCACCAGTTGGGGCGCGCTGGTTGCCGGGTATGTGCTGATGATTGGATACATCAGCGAGGATGCTCCCCGCCGCAACATGGGGAAATGGCTCTGGATTCTGTTGTGCATCATCCTGCAGGGCGGGATTGGCCCGGTGATTTACTTTCTGCTGCGGCAACCGATCCTATCGCAATGCCCGTGCTGCGGAACCCGCGTGGACAGCAATTTCAACTATTGTCCGCAATGCGCGCATCGGGTCGCGCCGAACTGCGGCGTCTGCCATGAGAGCGTCCGCATCTCCGACCTGTACTGTACGAACTGCGGACACAATCTGGCCGAGGACAATACTCCGGCGCGCCTCCGCGCCTACGGCGTTTGAGCGTCGCTTTCTTCCCTGCCGATCCGCCGTTTTTTCCAGCAAGCCTGCCGCGCGCACGAGCATTCCTCACCGCGTGGCGATGGGACGAAATCATAACTTGCGGGCAGAGTGGAATTGCTCGAAATATCTTTCTCTGATGTAGAGTGGTCGTAAGCATGACGATCCGCGCTGTCATCGTCGACGATGAACAACTGGCACGCCAGGAGTTGGAGTACCTCCTCCTCAAATCCGACGACGTAGAAATCGTTGCCCAGGGAAGCAATGGCGTGGAGGCGGTGGAACTGGTGCGAGCGCATCAGCCGGACGTCGTCTTTCTCGACGTGCAGATGCCGGGTCTGGACGGCTTTGCGGTGCTGAAAAAGCTGCTCGAAAAGGGCCGGAAATTGCCGCTTCCGAACATCGTCTTCGCCACTGCATTCGACCGGTATGCGGTCCGCGCGTTCGAGGTGAATGCGGTCGATTACCTGCTGAAGCCCTTCGACGAGCGACGGGTGCGCCAGACACTCGACAGAGTCAGGAGTCGACTTGCGGAGGTGGTCGCGGGCTCTTCCAGCACCGCCGGTCTCTCGACGAAACTGCCTCCCTCGAAGGACGCGTCGAACGAAACGGTCCCCACAGCGAATGCTGTCGACGATCGGCTGGACGCCCTGGTTCGGCTCCTGGAGCAGCAGCAGGCACCCGTCAAAAGCACAGCCGCGAAAGTTGTTCTTCGGGTTGGCGGCCGTCTTCTGTTAGTCGAGCAGCGGGACATTTGCTTCGCCTCCATTGAAGAAGGCACCATCAGCGTTGCCACTCACTCGATTGAAGGTCACTCGAATTGCCGCACGCTCGAAGAGTTGCTCGAATTGCTGGACCCCAATCTTTTCTGGCGCGCCCATCGCTCCTTCGTCGTGAATATTCATCGCATTCAGGAAGTGGTGCCATGGTTCAAGTCCAGCTATCAGTTGCGCATGGACGATCGGCGGCATACCGAGATTCCCGTAAGCCGCGGCCAAACAAAGCGACTGCGTGAATTGTTCAATCTTTGACGAGAACCTTAAGTACTACAGTGCACGTCTTCATCGCTCAGGTCCAGGTGCCCGGCCCAACAGATGCTGCACGCGATAAGGAGCTGGTTCACCCATCCACTCGGCCAACTGCCAGCCGTTCTTCCGCTCACAGTGGCTCAACAAACCTTGCAGATAGGTCAGACTGCACTCGCGTGCTTCCGGACGCGCGAACAACCCTGCGATACGGTCGTGGATCCGTAACAACTCGCGCTTCCAACCAGATACTCGGCTTCTCCATCGCACTCGCCGGAGAATCGTAGCCCCGAGCAGTCTTACGATTACCACTATCTACAACTGTAGTACTGGGGCGGGGGATTGCAGATCAGATCCGCATGGGCATGATGATGTAGCGATAGCGGAAATCGTCTTTGGTATCTTCGGGACGGACCTGGCCAGCGGTTTGAGCGTCTTTGAATTCCAGCCGCACCTCGCTCACATCCCCGACGGCCTTGAGAAAATCGACCATATACGCGGAATTGAAGCCAATCACCAGCGGCTCCATGCTGTAGGGCGTTTCGATTGTGTCTTCCGATTCGCCGGCCTCGGTCGAAGACGATGAGATTTTGATTTCGTTTTGTTCCAGCCGAACCTTTACTGCACCCGAGCGTTCGTCCGCAAACTGCGCAACGCGCTGGATGGAGGCCAGAAGATCGACGGTACGCACGATGACAAAGCGGTTGTTGTCGCGCGGCAGAACCGCCTCATAGTTGGGAAACTGACCGGTAAGTTTGCGCGAAGTCAGGACACGATTGCCAACCTGGAAGTAGAGGGTCTGCTCATCGTCGGAGAAGTCAATGAATTCTTCCTCCGTATTGGCCAGCAGAGATTGCAACTCCGCCAACGCCTTGCGCGGGATCAGCAATCTTTTCTCTCCGCTGACGGCCAGATTTTCGCCTGTCTTCTCAATGTGCGCGAGGCGATGGCCGTCGGTCGCAACCATGGTCAGGCTGCCTGCTTTGACCAGCAGCAAAGCGCCATTCAACGTATAGCGAGACTCTTCGTTGGCGACGGCAAAGATGGTCTTGCCAATCATATTGCGTAGGACGGAAGCGGGTAGGCGTATGGCTCCCGCAGTAGGAAACGGCAAGACTTGAGGGAAGTTGGCGCGCGCCATGCCTACCATTTTCGTATTCGAGCGGCCCAGCCGAAGCTGGACCCAGTGGTTCTCCATCAACTTGATGCCAATTTCTCCATCGGGCAGCAGTTTGATGTAGTCGTACAATTTCCGCGCCGGAATGGTACATGCGCCGGGCTTCTTGACTTGGGCCGCACAGGAGGTGCGAATGCTTTGATCGAGATCTGTGGCTGTGATCGTCAGTCGATCCTGGTCTGCTTCCAGTAGAAAATTCGACAGAATTGGGATCGTCGTCTTGCGTTCAACAACTCCCTGAGTGGCAGTCAACTCGCGCAGCAATTGTTGCCGATTTACGCTGATTTCCATCGCAATACTCTCGACCACTGGTTTCTCCGGCTGGACTTCCAGGCTTGGCATTCAGAATCGTCTCTTTTCAACGTTATATACCACAGGAGTGTTCCGCTGCGAAGTCTACTCCTACTGTCTCATCATTGTAGAGAACAAACTTATGGGGAGCGATGGAAATTCGCTGCGGAAAACCGGGGTCAATCGAATGAAAAACAGGCGGCAACTGAGGATGGTAGGGGTCTTTTAAAAATGTGGCTAGTACTACTTCTAAACGGCATAAAAAATGAATATTTAAAATAGTAGTAGAAGCAGATGCCAGTGGAAAATTGCATAACCAGGGAAAAACCAGCAAACAAGCGGCGGCATGATGCGCCCTGTTTTCTAAAACCGGGCAGTGGGAAAAAGTAAAACCGGTAAAAGTGGTACCCAAACCGTGGCAGCGCGGAAATTGAATGCCACGTTCTCCACGCTCTGCACAGGCGCGACTTTCTCCTATGTTATTTTCTCGCACTCAATGTGCAAAGCTGATCCCCGCTGTTTAGAAATAGGGCTTTGTGGAGGGCGAGAGATTCACAGGGAATCATTTTTCCGGCGCAATGCCTAAATCTTTCGCGACTTGGCCGTCCGTGAGCATCTGGGCTGCCTGACTGAGGGTAAGCGATGCTGGAGTGGCCTTGTAATGGCTGGTAATCTCGTCTTCCTGCTCATTGATGCTTTTAATAATGAACGCGTGCCCGGAGATGTGGACGTGGGTCTGGGTGATCTCCCACTCACCGGGAGCAACCTGAGACCGAACCACGCGGAAGGTGCCACCCTTTTCTAGCCTTCCCAGCAAGCCCCAGCCGAACTCGACCGGCTGAACGAGGGTCCCGCTAAGGTCGATCAGGCGCTTTTGTTTGGCGTCCACCACCATCTGACCGGTCATGGAAGCGAATACGCGCGAGGCGTAGGTGGGGGGGTGAAAGGCGGGGTTGGGCTTGAAATGAAGTGTGATTTCACCATTCGATTCACCGACCTCCGTCCATAAAAAGGCATCGGCCACCATTTTCGTCAATTCGACGCCCTGCTGGTCGTCGTGCTCGCTTGTTTTACGCTGCTTCGCCAGTACAGATGGATCGTTGAGGATACTTTCCATTTTGGCCCGGTCTTGTGCCTGCTCCTGCGGGGTGAGGGGATGGCCGTTCAGTTCGATGGTTTTGGATATGGTGCCCTGGGAGGTCTGAACCACTATCTTCACCGTACTTTTGCCGGGAACTGTGTCGGAGTCCCGATACATCCAGTGGGAGTGATCATTCTGGTTGGCGGCCAATTCATTGTTGACCACTTGATGAACCAACTGCAGGGGAGGCAGTGGCTGGGATGTTGCCAACCCGCACATGCCAGTGAAGCAGAGTCCCGCCAGGAGGAACCTATATTTGCTCCAAGGAAATCTCGCCGCAGGAATCACGGTTTGAAAAACTTTCCATGCACTGAAATCGTTCACTCCTACCTCTTCCTTTTCTTAAGTTTATTACTATACAGCTGCCTTAGATGCGGCCGTGGTCCAACGCCGATACCACGCCTCGCGGGTAGCCGCGGATGAAATATCCTTGCCTGGCCGTTGGGCGAGCAGAACCTGTTTTCCCCTCCGGTACGCCAGACCGGTTTCTAGGGGTGGAGGTCGCAACTCGAGGAGCAGAGACAATCCTGAGAACATGTTCTATCAGCGAATGTAGAGAATCAACCCGGAGTTCCGGTTGCCTCAGAGGAGGCAAAAATGGGTGCAATTGCGAGAGGCTGTCTTTGCGGGCGATGGTCAGCGAAAGGCTTGGCAGAAATCCTGCATGCCGATCGCTCGGCATGCAGTGGGAGGGGCGGAAAGAGCGGTGCCTTGCAGCGTTGAGCGCGATACGGGGAGGTTGCGCTCGACGGCGGGTCAACGATCCATCTGTACTGGCGA
>JAJZDO010000878.1 GCA_021805955.1 Acidobacteriota bacterium | reverse complement strand
CAGTCGATGGTTCGCATCGACATGAGCGAATACATGGAGAAACACGCCGTTGCGCGCCTGATTGGCGCGCCTCCGGGCTACGTCGGCTACGACGAAGGCGGCCAACTCACGGAAGCCGTTCGTCGTCGCCCCTATTCCGTTGTTCTTTTCGATGAGATTGAAAAGGCTCATCCAGATGTTTTCAATGTGCTTTTACAAGTGATGGACGACGGGCGACTGACTGACTCCAAAGGCCGCACGGTCGATTTTCGGAACACGGTGCTGATCATGACTTCGAATCTTGGCGCAGCGTATCTGAGCACAGAAACTCTTGCCCCCGAGCAGGAATTTGATCACGCACGCGAACAAGTATTGAGGCTGGTCCGCGAACACTTCCGCCCGGAGTTTCTCAACCGCGTCGATGACCTTGTCATCTATCGTCCGCTTGGCTCCGCACAGATGAGTCAGATCCTCGACATGCGCCTCGACGAGCTGCGTCGGCTGCTGGCCCCGCGTGCTATCTCACTGGAAATTACAGAGCCAGCGCGTCAGTTGATCCTCATCACCGGCTCCGACGCAGCCTATGGCGCGCGACCGCTGAAACGCGCGCTGCAGCGGATGATCCAGGATCCGCTCGCCATTCGAATTCTGAATGGAGAAGTCGAGCACGGCCAGCACGTCCGCATCGATGTGGACCGCACCTCCGGCGATCTCACATTGATTCCGATGCGTCCGGAGGCGATGGCTTAAACAAGTCGTCCTTGATGATGCAACCCTGGCTACCGGAGCGGTTTCCCACCTCTCCGGTAGCTTCGCGTTTTCAATCGCAGTTTTGGGGAATCTTTCAATCAATCAGCAACAGGAGTTCATCCTTCACCAGCAGCTCGGTCAACTTGTCCAGCGTCTCCGGAATTTTTCTTGACAACACCCGCACACTCAACCCCATCAGCTCGGCTGCCTCCGGGTAGGTATATTCCTGCAGGATTACACGTTCCAACAGGAGTCGTTCCACGCGACTCAGTCGTGCCAGACATCGTTCGATGTCCATCACAAAGATCACCGCGTCCTCAAAGGTGCTTACCCGACGGCTTGAGACCCATCCTCGCCCCACCGAATTTTCCAGCATCTCGGGCGACCGTCCCACCTGCATGGACGCATACAGATAGCGACGCAGCATCTTTTCCGTGTGCTTGCGATAAAAGGCCCAGGTAGCAATTGCCTCGGTCTCTTCCTGTACCTCCTCGCGTTGCAACATTCTCACGGAAACGACTGGTTTGCGCTGATGCACAAGTACAGGAGCATCAGAATGTGAAACAACCCTCCCCTGTGCCAGCAAGGTCTGAGATAGCATCTGCGGAATCGCGCTCATTGCGCACCTCCCGCTTCAGCCACCGCAAACATTCTGGGCACGCCCAGCTTGCGCGGTCGTCCGCGCAGCCCTCGACTGAGTGGCTGTGGAAAGTCGCGCAGACGAATCGTGCAGCCCGCGCAATAAACGGTGCAATTTTCAGTTTGTTTTCTGTACCACAGACAACCGCATCCTTCGCATACTTTGAGTTGCACGCGCAAATCCATGACTTGGTCTCCAGACTTCGAGAAACACCTGCCCGCACTGCGCATAGAGCGCCGCCTGTACAGGTAAAGGGAAAGAGCCGAAACCGTGCAGGCCTCTGTCGTCCTGCTGGGGGATGGTTTGGCGCCTTCGAGAAAAAAATGTCATGCTCATGGCGCACAGATACTGGAAGCTCGCGCTCTGCCCCGATCGACGCGCCGACTGCGGCGCATCCCCCTGGAGACGAGGAACAGGCACATCGCGACCGGGTCGCATCGACTGCATTTGCGTCGATTGCGCCATTAGCGTTTGCCTTAGCATGCAGAGTTGCATGGGCCTTGTCCTTCGTCTCCAGCAGAGTTTGAGAAAGTGTGTCTAAACTACGGCTCTTCCCCCACCTCGTCAATTGAAATTGTTAGATACTGGATGCGCTTCCTTCACTCCGTTGGACAAATGCCAAAAAATGGGAAGATGATCCCTGTGAAGCTTTTCTTTAAGAAATGCTGCAGACCTCGGGGTCATTGCTGGCAGTGAATTTTCCACATGAACTTTTCCCAACTGCAGGAGCGCGTGAGAACCGAGCTGCTGCGACGGATCAACCGGGGAACGTTGAGTGTCTCTTTGCTCGCGCGGCAGACGGGCGTCGGACAGCCTCATCTGTCGAACTTCCTGCACGGCCGTCGCCAGCTCTCCCTGACCACGCTCGACAAACTGCTCCGCGCGCAGCAACTCGCGATCACCGACCTGCTGCCAGCCGCTCGCAGAGGCTCCGGCGTGCTGCTCAGCGAACAGATCGGCGAAGTCGGCCAGATTCCGCTTGTCAGCCACTCCGTTGCACTCTTTGAACCCTATATCCGTGCCACCAGCGTTCACCGCATCCTGGAGTTTCCCGCTGAAACCCTCCGCGCACTGCGTACCCGATGCACCCCCACTCGCCGCCAATGGGAGCGCTTCGTCGCAGTGCGCCTCACAGCCGACGACATTGTCGGCATGGAGCCGCTTCTGCTGCCGGAAGCCATCGTTGTTCTTGACCGTCACTACAACTCCTTCACGCCCTACCGTGGCGCAGGCTCCACAATGCCGCATCTTTACGGAGTCCGCAGCGGCCAGCGACTGCTCATCCGCTATGTCGATTTCCTAGCCAGCCGTCTTTTTCTCCGCGCCCACCAGCCAGCTCTCCACGCTGAAATCCTCGAACCCGTCGGCGAAGAAACACCCAACGACCTGCTCGCCGGGCGCGTCGCCCTCATCGTCAACGAACCCTGAAGGCTGGTGGTACAAATTCTGCGCTCACTCGCAGACCTGCACGACAGCACTCCGCGACTGGTAGCATGGATGAGGAAGAACAACCGTCGAACCCAAGGAAATCACGCACATGGAAAAAGAACCCGCCACAACCAACTCCGGCGCGCGCCGCAACGAAGACATCGCCCTCGACCTGCTCAAATTTGTTGCCGCTTCCACCGGATTTGGCCGCCCTGCGGCTCCCTCCACCGGATTCAGCAGCACACCTGCTGCCAAGCCGGAAGATCAGATCAACCAGCTCCTCGACCTCTACACGCGATGCCTTACTGTTGTCGGCGGAGGCAAGGCCTGATTGTCCGCGCTCACTCATCCTGTCCGCATCGCGGTTTGCGGTGCAGGTGCCTTCGGTGCCAACCATCTGCGCATCCTCCACGAGTTGCCGCAGGCCGCTCTTGTCGCTGCGGTCGAGCCTGATCCGGCTCGCTCCGCCAGCGTTGCAGCGCAGTACAGTATTCCTGTTTTCTCATCGCTCGACGCCGCGCTCTCAGCCGATCTTGCGCTCGACGCCGCCGTCGTTGCCGTACCGACGGTTCATCACTGCCAGGTCGCCGGTCAGCTTCTCGCCGCAGGTATCGACTGCCTCGTCGAAAAACCTCTGGCCCCCACGCTTGCCCAGGCCGACGATCTGATTGCCGTGGCTGCGCGCCACCAGCGCATCCTGCAGCCCGGTCATCTGGAACGCTTCAATCCCGCCGTACTCGCCATGCAGCAGGACCTGCGCGGTCCCATGTTCTTCGAGGCGCATCGCCTCAGCATCTTCACCCCGCGTTCGCTCGATGTGGATGTCGTCCTGGACCTGATGATTCACGACCTCGACGTTGTTCTCCGTTTTGCCGCCAGCCCGGTGCGTGAACTCCGCGCCGTCGGACTGCCCATTCTCTCCGGCAAAGTAGATATTGCCAACGTACGTGTCGAATTTGAATCCGGTTGCGTGGCCAACTTCACTGCATCCCGTGTCTCCACAGAACGCATTCGCAAGCTCCGCTACTTTGAGCCAGGACGCTATGTCTCCATCGACTACGCCCGGCGCGACGCCCTCGTCATTGGCGTCGATCGCGACTTTGATCTATCCTCCGCGATGCAAGTCGGCGCGGCTGAGGACTTCCGCAACGGCCTGCCTGGCCTCAGCTTCGATCAACCCGCAATCGCGCCGGGTGAGCCACTTCGTCTGGAGCTGGAATCATTTCTCCACAGCGTGTGTACCCGCCACGAACCGTTCGTCACCGCTCAGCACGGTCGTGAAGCACTCGCGCTTGCACTGGCCATCCAGCAGCAGATGGCCAGCCATGCCGCGCGCGTTGGAATCACTGCCTGACCGCGCATGCTGCAGCAGCTTCTCCAGTGACTACCAGCCCAACACATACGCGAAGATCAGCGGAGCCACAATCGTTGCATCGGACTCGATGATGTACTTCGGTGTATCGATGCCCAGCTTGCCCCAGGTAATTTTCTCGTTCGGCACCGCGCCGGAGTAAGACCCGTAGCTCGTCGTCGAATCCGAGATCTGGCAGAAGTACGCCCAGAGCGGCACATGCTCCCGCTGCAGATCCTGGTGCAGCATCGGCACCACGCAAATGGGAAAATCCCCTGCAATTCCACCCGCAATCTGAAAGAATCCAAGCGGCGTTTCCGCCGTGGTATTCGTGTAAAACTCCGCCAGCTCCATCATGTACTCGATGCCCGTCCGCACGGTATGCACGTTCTTGACATCGCCTGCAATGCAGTGTCCGGCATACATGTTGCCCAGCGTCGAATCCTCCCAGCCAGGCACAAACATCGGCAGATTGCGCTCGGCAGCCGCCAGCAGCCAGCTATTTTTCGGGTCAATCTGATAGGACCCTTTCAATTCGCCACTCAAAAGAATTCGATACATGAACTGATGCGGAAACAGCCGCTCGTCCGCTGCATCCGCACGCATCCACTCCTTCAGCACCACGGCTTCAATACGCCGCATCGCTTCCATCTCCGGAATTGCAGGGGATTTTCCCATTTGC
>JAJZDO010000483.1 GCA_021805955.1 Acidobacteriota bacterium | reverse complement strand
TACCGGTCTTCTGCTGGTGCTGACCATGGTGACGGTGTTCTCGATCCGCTACCGCAAGGACCGCCATCCGGAAGCCATCCAGATGGAGGGCTCGACCCTGCTGGAAGCGACATGGACGCTGATTCCGCTGGGCATCTTTCTGGTGTTTTTCGTCTGGGGCGCGCTGCTTTATTTCCGCATCTACAACCCGCCGCCCAATTCGATGAATGTATACGTCGTCGGCAAGCAGTGGATGTGGAAGGTGGAGCATCCCGGCGGGCAGCATGAGATCAATGCGCTGCACATTCCCGCCGGAGTGCCGGTCCAGGTCACGCTGATTTCGCAGGATGTCTTCCACAGCTTTTCGATTCCGGCGTTTCGGGTCAAGCGCGAGGCCATTCCCGGACGCTACACCACGGTGTTCTTCCAAGCGACGAAGCCGGGCAAGTACCACCTGTTCTGCACGCAATACTGCGGCACGCAGCACTCCGGCATGATCGGTTGGGTGTACGTGATGAGGCCGGACGATTACCGGGCGTGGGCGGCGGGAAGCACCAGCGGGGCGTCGCTGGCGCAGAATGGCGAGCGGCTTTTTTCGAGCCTCGGCTGCAATGCCTGCCACAGCGGAAATTCCGCCGCACGCGGACCGAACCTGGCCAACATCTACAACAGTCGCATTCGCCTGGCGGACGGTTCCACCATGGTGGCCAGCGAGGCGTATCTGCGCGACAGCATCCTGAACCCTTCCACGCACGTTCCGGCAGGGTATGCACCGATCATGCCAACTTACCAGGGGCAAATCAGCGAAGACGGCCTGATCGATCTGGTCGAGTACATCAAGACTTTGGATTCGAATTACCGGATACAGCAGATGATGAACAAATCCCAGTTGTCATCGGCACAACCCGCACCTGTAGGAAACACGGCGCCAGCACAAGGAGTAGCTAAGCCATGAGCACCATCATTTCTTTACCCGATCAGGCCACCGCCAGGCTGCCTCGCAAGAGTTTTCTGAATGAGGAGTATGGCCTGAAGAGCTGGCTGCTGACCGGCGACCACAAACGGATCGCCATTCTGTATCTCGTCTCGATCACATTTTTCTTCGTGATTGGCGGGGTGCTGGCCGGCCTGATCCGCATGGAACTGCTGACACCGCCGTCCGACCTGATGGCGACCGACACCTACAACAAGGTGTTCAGCATGCACGGCATCATCATGGTCTTCCTGTTTTTGGTGCCATCCGTGCCGGCCACGCTGGGAAATTTTCTGGTTCCACTGATGGTGGGGGCCAGGGATTTGGCGTTCCCGAAAATCAACCTGTTGAGCTGGTATCTCTACGTTGCAGGCGGCCTTGTGATCCTTGCGGCGATGGTTCTAGGGGGCGTCGATACCGGTTGGACCTTTACCACGCCGCTTTCCACCCACTACCTGAACACGCATGTCGTGACGGCGGCGATGGGGATCTTCCTCGCGGGCTTCTCATCGATTTTTACCGGATTGAATTTTATCGTAACGGTCCACCGCATGCGTTGCCCCGGAATGACATGGTTTAGGCTTCCTCTGTTCGTTTGGGGCCACTATGCAACGTCGATCATTATGATTCTTGGAACTCCGGTGCTGGCCATAACGCTGGTGCTGGTGGCGCTGGAACGCACCCTGGATATTGGCGTGTTTGACCCAACCAAAGGCGGCGATCCGCTCCTGTTTCAGCATCTCTTCTGGTTTTATTCGCATCCCGCCGTCTACATTATGATTCTGCCGGGCATGGCCGTCATCTCCGAGGTCATCAGCACTTTCTCCCGCAAGCGCGTCTTCGGCTACACGGCAGTCGCGTTCTCCTCGGTCGCCATCGCGGTCTTCGGCTTCCTGGTTTGGGAGCACCACATGTTCATCATGGGTGTGAGCCAGTATTCGGCGCTGGTGTTCTCTCTGTTGACCATGCTGGTTGCGGTGCCTTCGGCGATCAAAATATTCAACTGGTCGATGACGCTGTATCGCGGCTCGATCACCTTTGAGACCCCGATGCTGTACGCATTCGGTTTCATCGGGCTATTCACCATCGGCGGACTGACGGGAATCTTTCTGGCGACCCTGGGCATGGACGTCCACCTAACGGAAACGTACTTCATCGTCGCCCATTTCCACTTTGTGATGGTGGGCGGAATGTTGATGGCTTATCTTTCCGGCGTCCACTTCTGGTGGCCTAAAATGACCGGCCGCATGTATCCGGAGGCAATCTCGAAGGTCGCTGCGATTGTGACGTTCATCGGGTTCATCGTCACGTTCTTTCCGCAGTTCCTGCTCGGCTATCTCGGAATGCCGCGCCGCTACGCGGCCTATCCCGCCGACTTTCAGGTACTGAACGTTTTTTCGACCGCTGGGGCTTCCATCCTGGGGATCGGCTACCTGCTGCCGATGTTGTACCTGCCGTGGTCGTTGATCTATGGCGAGATCGCGGGCAGCAACCCTTGGCAGGCCACCGGCCTGGAGTGGCAGATTCAATCTCCGCCGCTGACGGAAAATTTTGTCGAAATCCCTATCATGGATCACGAAGCGTACGACTACGAGTGGCTGGCGAACAAAACCGTGCATGAGGTACAAACCGTTGGATAGTCAATCGGTCGCAACGACACAGGACTTATTACCGGGAGGAGTGGACCGCCACTCCCACCCTTCTTTCCTGCGCCACCATTTTGAGTCGGTCGGCCAGCAGAGGGAAGCCGCCAGCTTCGGCATGTGGATTTTTCTGCTGACTGAAATCATGTTCTTCGGCGGGCTGTTCTGCGCCTACCTGATCTTCCGCAACTGGTATCACCCAGCGTTCGTCGCCGGCAGCAACACGTTGGACATCACGCTAGGCACGACCAATACGGCCGTACTGATCGGTTCCAGTTTCACGATGGCCATGGCGGTCTATAGCGCGGAGATGCGCCGGCGGGCGCAGTTGATTTTGTTTCTCTCGCTTACCATTGTGCTGGGGTTTGCCTTTCTCGGCATTAAGGCCGTGGAATATCACCAGAAGTACACGGATCACCACATTCCAGGGCCTAACTTTTCCATTCAGGAATTCGTCCACCCTAGTAATCCCAAGGCAATTCCGCTTTCGCCGGACATGGCGCAGAAGACGCAGATATATTTTTCTCTTTACTTCGCCATGACGGGTATGCACGCTCTGCATATGATCATCGGAATTTCCCTGCTGTTCTTCATGGTGTGGCGCGCCTCCAGAAATGCTTACACCGAGGGACATATCATGCCAGTAGAAAATTTCGGACTCTACTGGCACTTTGTCGACATTGTGTGGATATTTTTGTTTCCGCTGCTCTATCTCATCAGTCGCTATCGATGACCGATGCATGTAAGCGGGGGCGCGGCCTGTTTCTCAGGTCTATCTCAGATTTATCAGATACGGAGCAGTGGGAAATGACGGAAAAAATCGATCCGGAGCACCAGGAAGCGCACATCGTAGGACCGCCAGTTTATTTAACGATTTTTGTGGTGCTGCTGGTGCTTACGGCCGTGACCACGGGAGTGGCGTTCATCGATCTAGGCGTGTTCAATCCCATCATCGCCATAGCGATCGCGTGCGTGAAGGCGTCGCTGGTGGTGCTGTTTTTCATGCACATCAAGTACAGCTCGCGTCTGCTGAAGATGACCGTGCTCTGCGGCCTGTTCACTTTTATCGTGCTGATGACATTGACCATGACGGATTACATCAGCCGCGCCTGGGGCATGTGGTAAGAAACAGGAGCTTCTTCGTTCATGGGCCGCCAGTTGCAGCGGCCTGATCGATTTTTGCCGCGACGTTCGCAGCGCCTGGCCGGATCAACAGGGCCAGCCGGGGAAAACTGAAGGTGCCTGCGGCATCGTCGATGATGTTGACCTGGCAGGTGTAGAGGCCGGGCGCCAGCGTGGCCAGCGGAACATCCAGCAGGAAGCCGACGCCGTTCTGCTGCGCCAGATTGATGCGCTGGGCAACGACCAAAGGAGTTTCCAGCGCTTTGGTGGAGCGGGCGAGCAGTTCCAGATTGGTCAGAACTCGAATAGAAGACTGCCCGGATTTTCCTTTGCCCTCCTGTTTTCCGCCGACTGCACCATCGATCGTTTTGGCTGGTGAACCGGTCGCGCGGCCCGGGTCATAGACCTGATACAGCAAGAACATGTGCTGGTCCTGCTGGAAGACATGGGGGACGTTGGGGACCAGTTCCACGCCATCCACCACGAGGGGATTGGCAGTTTTCTTTGTGAACGGCGTCTGCTGGCTGGAGAGCACGACAGAACTCAATTTCATCCGGTCTTTCTTGTACTCCGGCACGACGATCTTCGCCTGGAACGATCCCATATGGCCGGTCTCATTCTCGCGCACCACAAATTTCACCTGGTAGGCGCCCGGAGCGAGCGTAAAGCTAGTTGTGTACTGAATGTTTTTCCGCGGCGCACCTTGCGTCGACTTGAGTTTCAGTTTTACGGTGTCGCGGACGCTGCCGACCTGCATTCCGGCATGATTTTTCACCTCGCCGATTACGTCGAGCGTGGCCTTGTCTCGATCGCCGCCACGCACAAACGGAACCTGCGAGCCGGGGACGATCAACGAAACAGGCACAATAAAATTTCCCGAGTGCGTCCAGAAATAATATGCGTCCAGGTAGACCATCATCTCCGTGGCCGGCAGGTCGCTCGCCAATTGCTCCTGCAACTCTCGTTCGCGGTCTTCCCCGGTGGAGTGTCGAAAGTCGGCAGGCGCCCAGTAGCCGGGGCGATACTCCAACTTGACTCCACTACGTTTCACGCGGATCGTCAGCTTGCGAAACTTGCCGTCACGCGCTGTGTCGCTGGAACGAAAGGCAAGTTCGTAGTAGGCGGCCGC
>JAJZDO010000617.1 GCA_021805955.1 Acidobacteriota bacterium | reverse complement strand
TCAATTTTCCATCCGAGTAAAGACAGGCGAGCTTCGCGCTCGTTCCTGTACCGCAGGGAGACCGGTCGTACGCGTTGCCCGGACACAGAACGAAGTTTCTACTGTCTGCTGTGGGCCTCGGTGCGGATCCAAACAGTTCGACGTGATCGATCTCCACTCCGTCGTCGCCGCAGATACCATTTTCCGCAAGGGCGTGGCGCACGGCCAGGGTGAAAGCAGTAAGCTCAAAAACATTGCTGAGATCGAGAATGTATGGATGCTTCTCAACCAGAAAAAACCAGTTGCCGCCCCAGGCCACGTCGCCGCGGACTTCGCCATATCCTGGCACCTCGACCGCAATCTGCTGTGCAGTCCGATGGCTGGCGACATTGCCAACGGTCACTCGGCCATCGGAGTGGAGGGTAGCCAGGACGGTACCTACCGGCGTCTCAATGCGATGTTCGCCCGGCCCGATCCTTCCTAAATATGCGAGCGTCGCCATCATGCCAATCGTCCCGTGGCCACACATTCCCAGATAGCCGACATTGTTGAAGAAGATCACGCCAGCCGTACACTTCGGATCGAAAGGTTTGCAGAGCAGTGCGCCGACGATGACATCCGACCCGCGCGGCTCATTGACGACGGCTGACCGAAATGCGTCGTGTTGGCTACGAAAGTTCTGGAGACGATCTCTCAGCGGGCCATGGCCGAGATCCGGGCCACCATCGATCACCAGCCTGGTTGGTTCGCCGCCGGTATGGGAGTCAATGACGCGAATGCGTTTTGATTGCATCATGGCAAGAAGTTCGGTTGCTGGAATCCATAACAAGTTTACAGTCCTCGCCGGTACGCCCGAACGGACGGCCGTTAGGAATACACTGGAAACCGCTACTTCGCTTTTCCGCCTCGGCTGTTTTTTACCCAATGCCAGATAGAAAATCCACTGGCAATGAAGCACAAAACAATGAAGACAACCATGCTCCAGAAAAATGGCGGCGACTTGGCGATGCGGAGCACATCATGTCCAAACTTCAGCGCCAGCAGGCCGAAGATTGAAAAGCGGACCAGGCGCGCAAAAAAATTGATGGTGAGAAGACGCCAGAACGGATAACCCATGGCGCTGGCGGCGGCCATCACAAGCGTATAGGGGAACGGCGGAGGCGCGAGAGAACCGATGGCGACAGCCAAACCGGACCTTTGGCCTATGTTCTTCTTGAGTCTGTCGAATTGCTTTTGACCCGCGACCCTGCAAATCCCTTCTTCGCCCAGTTTCCGGGCCAGCAACGCGAGCAAAAAAACTCCCACCGTCGATCCGCAGGCCGCCGAAAGGACATAGAGAGGCAAGCCGCGAGGGTGCTGTGCCACCAGCCCGACTAGAAGGAGATCGTTGCCGAACGGAAGCACGATGAACGACGTTAAAATTCCCAATACAAGGGGGCCAAAGTATCCAAGGTGGAAAAGGAACAGCAGCATGGGACGGAAGAAGCTGGACATTCAATAAGACCTTTTCCAAATTTGGGTTCGCCGAGCTGGCAAGCTGCCGCCACTGAGTTTAGATTCCAAAATCGATGGCCGGTTCCATGCATTCGCAGAATTCCTTCCACTCCGAATGTAATTCGACACCCATCGTCTCTTTTCAAAGCGGCTCATAACGCGCTCGGCATCCGGGTGGGGCGAGAATGAAAGGGGGCAGGACGATAGCTACGGGGAAACTGGTTTAAAATCAAAGTTCGACTATGACGGCAGAAAAACCAGCAGGCAAGCCGATTGCAGCGCCGGAGGAACCCCTCAGTCTGGCATGGCAGAAAACGGAGCTGGCGCGGCACTCGAAGCGTCCTTATCCGATGGACTTTATCCATACGCTCTTCACCGACTTCAGCGAAATCCATGGCGATCGTGCCTTCGGCGACGATCCCGCGATGGCCTGCGGCATGGCGCGCTTTCACGGCGAGCAGGTCCTCGTCATCGCCAACGTAAAGGGCCGCAGCACCAAGGAAAAAGTGCATCGCAACTTCGGCATGCCCAACCCTGAAGGTTATCGTAAGGCGCTCCGTTCTATGAGGATCGCTGAGAAATTTGGCCGCTCGATTTTTACATTTATCGATCTGACTGGCGCCAATCCGGGTTTGGGCGCGGAGGAACGCGGTCAGGCGGAGGCGATCGCGCGGAACCTGCGCGAGATGTCTCGGCTGCGCGTTCCAATCATCGCGACAATTACCGGCGAAGGTGGGTCGGGCGGAGCGCTGGCGCTGGCTGTGGCTGACCGTGTGCTGATGCTGGAAAACGCCGTTTACTCAGTCATCTCTCCCGAGGCCTGCGCCTCCATCATGTGGCGCGACGCGAGCAAGCGCGCTCTTGCCGCCGAAGCGCTTCGAACAAATTCCGAGAACGTGCTGCGGCTCGGCTGTGTGGACGCCATTGTGTCCGAACCGGACGGCGGCGCGCAGAACGACCCGGAACAGGCCGCTGCTTTGCTTGATCGGATGCTCCAGCAGTATTGGAGCGAATTGAAGGTTCTTTCGCCGGAAGAACTGGTGCTCAATAGACAGTCGAAGTTTCGCAACATGGCCCAGTTCTACAGCGAAAACTGAGAAGGTCGAGAAGGATTCCCCGTGCCGACAACCTGGAACAGGACCGCGTTCGTCTCTGCATCGGTTGTCCGTGCAGGGTTGAGCGCCGTGATGTGCGCGCGAGGTCCATACGCATGAGCCTGCTTCGTGGGCCGGGCCGTGGCCGCGCATTTCTAAGGTTCCTGTTTGCCGTCTGTTGGCTGCTGTTGGCCTATTTTCTGGCCGCGAAGGCCGCGCATGGCTTCAGCAGAGGCGTAGCGTATCCGCTCATCCGCAACTTGTTCAACATGTTTTTGCTGATCATCGGCTACGGGTATATGGAGCTGTCCTGGGAAAATACCCGCGAGCCATTACGCGCCATGGGGCTGGGCAAGCGTCCGGGCCGAGCGCGCGAGTTTGCGCTGGGATCTGCGCTTGGCTGGGGTATGGCGGTTGCCGTCATGCTGGTCGTGGCGCTGGGCGGCCATTTGTACATACAAATCTGGGCCGCGCCCGCTGCCTTGGGCATGCTGGTTCTACAACTTTTCACCCTCGCAGCCGGTGCCCTTGCGGAAGAGATTGCCTTTCGCGGCTATGCCTTCCAGAAACTGGTCGCCTCCACAGGACCGTTTGCCGCAACGGTCCTGGCCGGCATTTTCTTCGGGGTGTTGCGCATGGCAGTTCCCGGCACCACTCCAGCCGCCATGTGGGTCAGCGGGGTCGCGGCCATTCTGTTGTCGGTCGCGTATCTCCGGACCCGCGCTCTGTGGCTTTGCTGGGGGCTTCATTTCGCCTGGCTGGCGAGTATTGCAGTCATCTTCGGCCAGCCGCTTGCCGGCAGTCGCAGTGCTTCCAGCGTCATCCAGACTTATGCCGACGGGCCTACCTGGCTAACGGGTAGCGAATATGGGCCGGAGGCCAGCCTCATCACCCTGGCTGTCTTATGGATCGGCCTGTACTTTCTGTTCCGCATCACGCGCGATATCGCCTGGAAGATCAATCAGCCGGAGTTAAAGCCCGCAGGCATTCCCCTGGACCTAAGCCATCCCATACATCCCGATCCTCCTCCGCCAGCAGCTTCTACAGTGCTGCAGCCTGTTTTGGCTGGTGGGCTGGTGCAGATTGCTCCGGCGGCAGCAAGCAAACTATCGCAGGTTCCTGCTCCATCGACGGAAGCATCCGGCGCTTTCTCGCCGGACAACCCTCAGTAGCCCTCGGGCAGATCGCAGTGCTGCCGGGAACCGTCCGCGCGATCCTTGCGTAGTAGTGGAGTAGTCCACTTGCAAGGAGATTCCGATGCGCCGCTTCGTCCTCGTTCCTGTCCTGATGCTCGCCGCCACCAGCCTGTACGCACAATCTCCGCAATGGAATACGAGCGGCTGCAACGGAGACGAAGGCAATACCAGCAACAACTGGGGATGGAGTCATCAGGAGCATGTCTGTGAACTGCGCCGCGTCGTGCTTCCGCTGGCGGGCGGCCAGATCGATGTCGCTGGAACCGATGGCGGCATCGATGTTATTGGGGAAGATCGCAACGATATTGCTCTCGAGGTTCGCGTTACCGCCTACGCTCCCAGCAAAGACAAGGCGGAGCAGATCGAGCGCCAGGTAAAGATCGTCACCGCCGGCAAGATTCATGACGAAGGACCGCGCTTCTCCGGTTTTTGGTCCCGCAGCGGATATTCTGCCAGCTATAGGCTGCATGTCCCGAACCGTCTCTCTGCCGAGCTGCATACTGAAAACGGCGGCATCGAAATCAAACATGTGGAAGGCGTGCTTCACGCAGAAACCACGAATGGCGGCCTCACGCTGCAGGATCTTGGCGGAGATGTACATGCCCGCACCGTCAACGGGGGCGTTCAAGTAAAGCTCACCGGCACTACCTGGCGCGGGGCAGGTTTGTCCGCCCGGTCTACCAACGGCGGCATCTCCGCGACTGCGCCTGATCATTACGCCGCGCACCTGGTCGCGCGAACGGTAAACGGCGGCATCTCGATCGATTTTCCAGTGATTGTGCAGGGCCTACTGAAGAACCAGCTTGACACCAACCTTGGCCAGGGCGGCCCAACGATCCATCTTGAGACAGTGAATGGCGGCGTTTCCATTGCAAGGAAATAATGCAGACCTGAGATTTTCTGTCTTGCGTTCTCCAGCACTCAGCCGGATGCATGAATCTGTGTCCAGATTATTAGTAGAGAGTTTCCGGCATTCTGAAGTGGACCAAGTACGTTCACATGCGTGTTCAGCAGTTCTAAATGGGCGGAGCTTTACCTGAGGCGAGGGTAATCATGAGGCTGTGCCAGGAGTTGAAGACGACGT
>JAJZDO010000244.1 GCA_021805955.1 Acidobacteriota bacterium | reverse complement strand
CGCTTGCACCCTCTGCGAACCAGGGATGGGGACATGTTGGCCCTGCTGGCGCAGGTCACTTTGTGAAGATGGTCCACAACGGCATCGAGTATGGCCTGATGCAGGCGTATGCCGAGGGCTTCACGATCATGGAAAAGAAGGAGTCGCTTGACCTGAACCTGCCTCAGATTGCTGAAATCTGGCGTTACGGCAGCGTGGTACGAAGCTGGCTCCTGGACCTGACCGCCGACGCGCTCAAGCAGAATCCTACGCTGGACGGACTGGAAGCCTATGTCTCAGACTCCGGTGAAGGTCGCTGGACCGTCTTCGAGGCGATTGACCTCAATGTCTCGGCGCCGGTCATCACCGAAAGCCTTATCCGTCGCATCCGCTCACGCGAAGAGAATAACTTCACGGATCGCATGCTTTCGATCATGCGCAACGCCTTTGGCGGTCATGCCATCAAGAAGAACTGAACGGCATGGTGCCGAATGGCACTGTGCCCATGCCTGCGGTTCCACTGGTGAACCGCACGGCGAAAACGCCGGAAAGGACAAACAATATGGCGACGACGCAGGTAAAAATCAGCGCCGAAGATCTTTCAAAGATGCCCGCACCGCATGAGCGCATCCCGGAGCCGACGATTCTCATCATCTTTGGCGCTTCCGGCGACCTGACCAAGCGCAAGCTGCTGCCTGCGCTTTTTCATCTGGAGCAGGTAAACCTGCTTCCACAGGAGTTTGCCATCGTTGGTGTTGCTCGTCGCCCGCTGGGCGATGAGTTTGCCGCCGACATGCGCGAGGGCATCCTGGAGTTTGGTGATGTGGCTGCGGATGATCCGAAGCTCGACACGTTCATCAAGAAGGTTCACTACTACGGGATGAACTTCGACGATCCCAATGGATACATGGGCCTGAAGGCCGAGCTGGATCGAATTGCGAACGACGCAGGCATTGGCGGCAATCGTCTTTTCTATCTGGCAACGGCACCGGATTATTTTGCCGAGATCATTGAAAACCTGGGTGCGCATGGTATGGCCACGCCGGAGCAGGGCACCGTGCGTGCGGTGATCGAAAAGCCATTCGGTCACGATCTGGACTCAGCCAAAGAGCTGAATCGCCGTGTCAATGCGGTCTTCGATGAGCGCCAGGTCTTTCGCATCGATCACTACCTTGGCAAAGAGACGGTGCAGAATATCCTCGTCTTTCGCTTTGGCAATGGCATCTTTGAGCCGATCTGGAATCGCAACTATATCGACAACGTGCAGATCACCGCAGCGGAAACACTTGGCGTCGAGGGGCGCGGCCCGTTCTATGAAAAGGCCGGTGCGTTGCGCGACGTGGTGCAGAATCACGTGATGGAGCTGCTCAGCTATGTGGCGATGGAGCCGCCCGTCTCGTTTGAGTCGGAGAGCGTGCGCCGCGAAAAGCTGAAAGCCTGGCAGGCAATTCCGCCCATCGCCATCAAGAACGCTGTCCGAGGCCAGTACGGTCCGGGCAAGATTGACGGCGCGATGGTGAAGGGATATCGCGAAGAAGATCGCGTCGATCCCGACTCGAAGACCGAGACTTTCGCGGCACTCCGTCTGGAGATCGACAACTGGCGCTGGGCTGGCGTTCCGTTCTATCTGCGTGCCGGGAAACGCATGAAGCGTCGAGCTACGGAGATCAGCATTCAGTTCAAGCAGCCGCCGCTCATGCTCTTCAATCGCAGCGCCACCGGCGGGCCGTGTAGCGAGATTGAGCCGAACGTGCTGACGATCCGCATCCAGCCGGATGAGGGCATCTCCCTTCGTTTCGGAGCCAAGGTTCCAACGACGCAGAGCATCTCGATCTGCCCGGTCACGATGGACTTCGATTACGCTTCGGCTTTTGGCAAGTCCACCGCCAACGGATATGAGCGGCTGTTGCTGGACGCCATGCTGGGCGACCAGACGCTCTTTGCGCATCGCGATGGAGTGGAGACGACCTGGACGCTCTACACGCCGATCCTGCAAGCGTGGGCGGCAAAAACTCCTGAAGTCTTCCCCAACTACTTTGCCGGAACCTGGGGGCCGGACTGCGCCGAACTGATGCTGGAGCGCGAAAACCGTTCCTGGCGCAAATTGTGATCCTGCGCACTGACGCATCCTCTGCGAACAGGCATTCTGGCTGTGTTCGCAGCGGAGCACAGATGCATTCCGCTCCCGCTGTGGGAGTCTTCTATTTTTTTCGGATGGAGCAAGAATGGCATCTCTTTTGAAAATTACCTGTGAAATTGCAGCCGACTCCGCAGCGCTTGCTCAGCGTGGAGCAGAACACTTTGTCGAACTCATCGAAGAGGCGCATGATGCGCGCGGTCGTGTGCGCATCGCCATCTCCGGCGGCTCCACGCCGAAGGCGATGTTTCATCTGCTTGCTGACCCGGCGCACCATTTTCGCAAGCAAATTCCCTGGGAAGCGCTGGAGATCTTCTGGGTGGATGAGCGCATGGTGCCACCGGACCATCCCGACAGCAACTATCGCATGACCCGTGAAGCTCTGCTCGATCTGGTTCCAATCCGCCCGGACCAGGTTCATCGCATCGAGGGTGAACTGGAGCCGCACGAAGCCGCCGATCGCTACGAATTCGATCTCCGCCAGAGCTTCCGGCTGGAGGGCGCCGAGTCGCCGCGCTTCGACATTCTTGCTCTGGGCATGGGCGACGACGGCCACACCGCTTCGCTTTTTCCGCACACGGAGGCAATTCACGAGATGGGACGGCTGGTGGTTGCCAATCACGTGCCACAGAAAGACACCTGGCGCGCGACACTCACCTGGCCAGTCATCAATCATGCGAGAGAGGTCTTTTTCCTTATCGGAGGCGCAGAGAAAGCCTCTGTTCTGCGTGAGGTTCTGCTGGGTCCGGGCGATGTCGAGCGGCTGCCCTCGCAACTGATCTGGCCGGCGAGCGGTATACTCACTTTGATTCTCGATCAGGCAGCGGCGGCTCAGCTTCCCGCGCCTGATGCGAACGGCATCGTTCATCTGGAGCGAACTCGATGATTCTTGCAGGCGATGTGGGCGGCACCAAGGTACACCTGGCGCTGTTTGATTTTGTCAATGGCAAACTGCAACACACACGCGATACCCGATACCCGGCCCGCGAATACTCCGGTCTGGAGGAGATTGTCCGCGAATTCCTTGGCCATGAAATGGTCACCAGCGCATGCTTTGGTGTTCCTGGTCCTGTGCGCGACGGTCGTCTGCGTCTGACCAATCTGCCCTGGACGTTGGATAGCCGCGAGTTATCTCACTCGCTGAAAATCGATCACGTCTTCCTCATCAACGACCTTGAAGCCAACGGCTACGGAATTGCCGAGCTTGCGCCGGATCAGATTTATACGCTTTCCGAGGGCGATCCGCGTCAGATTGGCAACCGCGCGCTCATTGCGGCCGGCACCGGACTGGGTGAAGGCATCCTTGCCTGGAACGGCAAGATGCACTTGCCCATGCCCAGCGAGGGCGGCCACTGTGACTTTGCTCCGCGCAACGAAGACGAGATCGACCTGCTGCGTTATCTGAAGCAGAAATATCAGGGTCGCATCAGCTTTGAGCGCGTCGTCAGCGGCATGGGCCTGACCAATATCTACGATTTCCTGCGCGACGTCCGCGGCATGGACGAGCCGGCCTGGTTGCACGACCGCGTCACCACCGAAGACCCGAACGCCGTGATTACCGAGCTTGCCCTCAGCGCCAAAAGCGAAATCTGCGAGCGCGCCCTGGATATGTTTGTCTCCGCTTATGGAGCTGAAAGCGGCAATCTGGCGCTCAAGGTGCTTTCAATCGGTGGATTCTATCTTGGCGGCGGCATTGCTCCGCGTATTCTGGAGAAGCTCAAAGATGGCGCATTCATCAAAGCCTTTACCGACAAGGGCCGCCTGAGCCAGTTGCTCATGAACATGCCGGTGCGCGTTATTCTGGAGAGCCGTGCTGCGCTAATGGGAGCTGCCGCTTACGCAGAGGCGCGGGCCGCTGAACTGAGCGGTATCTCGCACCGTGCAGCCAGTGTCAGCTTGTAATGCTTGCGTTTGCGAGGAATAAGCATGCGTCTTCGGTGCTCCTGGCCCTTCCATTCCGGTGCGTTTTTTACGTTTGCGCTTGCAGCGTCCGTTTCATCACGCGCGGCAAACCCGATCTTGACGGTGCATCGCGAATCTCCATTGATTCCTGTTGCAGATGTTCCGCTTCCCGGCGCTGCGGTTCGTTTTGACTATCAGAGCTTTGATGCCACAACCGGCAGACTCTACATCGCGCATATGAACGACGATCATTTGGTTGTCTTCGATGTCCGTGCGCGTCGCGTCGAGGCCAATCTTCCAGGCTTTCATCGTGTTCACGGCGTGCTTGCGGTGCCTTCGCTGCATCGCGTGTTTGCTACCGCAACCGGCGATCACGCGCTGGTTGCGATGGATAGCGAGACGCTTCGCATTGTCGGCCACGCAGCGCCGATCGAGTACCCGGACGGCGTTGCGTATGCGCCCGAGCAGAAAAAGGTTTTCGTCTCCGATGAGCACGGAGGCACGGACGCGGTTGTCAATGAGGATGCAACGCAGATACTTGCTTCGATTCCGCTCGGTGGCGGTGCGGGGAACACGGTCTACGATCCCACGACGGGCCACATCCTCGTCGCCGTTCACCACCTCAACCAATTGGTTGCCATTGACCCTGCGACGAACCGCATTCTGACCCGAGTCGCGCTTCCAGGCATTGACGATCCCCACGGCATCGCTCTCGATCCAAGGGATGGGCTTGCTTTTGTCGCTGGGGAAGGAAATCATTCCCTGGCGGTTGTTCGCCTGCGCGACCTCAGAGTGATCGGCGCGCCACAGTCGGTTGGCGATGATCCCGACG
>JAJZDO010000625.1 GCA_021805955.1 Acidobacteriota bacterium | reverse complement strand
AGTTCAGGATGCTTCTGCCCCGAATGAGCCAGTGCCCACTCTGCACGTGGATGTGCGCCTGGTCAATGTGCTCACCAGCGTGACGGATGCAAACGGCGCTCCGATTGGCGGCCTTGGGCAAAATGATTTTGCCGTGGAGGACAACGGACAGCCGCAGAAGATCGCACTCTTTGAGCGGCAGACCAATCGCCCGCTGAATCTGGTGCTGGCGCTGGACACAAGCGGCAGCGTAGGCAAGGATCTGGATGCGGAGCGCGCGGCGGCGCGCCGTTTTGCCCGCTCCATTCTGCGCTCGCAGGACAGCATGAGCCTGATTGAGTTTGCCACGGAGGTGCATCAGGTTGTCCCATTCACCAGCGATGTCAAGCGCATTGAGCACGGGCTGAATACACTGCACCGCGGCGCGGCGACAGCGCTCTATGAGGCGATTCAAAAGGCCTCGCAAAGCCTGGCTTCGCGTGAAGGACGCAGAGTGCTGGTGCTGGTGACCGATGGCGGCGATACGGTGGACACGGTGACCTATCGGCAGGCGCTGGAATCGACACTGCGCGCGGAGGTCATCGTTTATTCACTCATCGATGTCCCGATTGAAGCCAGCGCTGGACGTGACCTGGGCGGGGAACATGCGCTCATCACGCTCTCCGGGCAGACGGGCGGGCGATATTTCTATCTTGACCGGGTCGGCGCGGATGCTTCGTTCAGCAAAATCTCTCAGGAACTGCGGACACAGTATTTGATTGGATACTATCCCGCGCGACAAAACGATGCAGAGGATTTTCACCGCATCACAGTCAAAATTCCCCGCGCAAGGGGCGACGCGTATCAGCTTCGCTATCGCTCAGGGTATTATTCAGACAACAGTCGTTAGCGAATTTTTTCCTTTTCGGCTTTCCCCGGCGACAGTCCGTCGCGCTGCTTGGGGCCATTGTTTGCATTCTTGGCGGCGTCGGCAAGGATGCTGTTATCTCACATCGCAGGAATTGCGTCGTAGATACAAGCCATCGTATTTTGCCGTCAGACAACCCTGGCACTCTGCTTTGCTTCCCATCCTCTATCAGCTCTATGACACCGTTTCGCAATCTTCGTTCCGCGCGCACCACGCCCCCCGTCGAAACCGGGCAGGAGCAGCTCTATCTGCGCTCACTCAGTTCTCGACAGGTTGCAGTCAATGTGGTTCTGCATGACGGAGAGTCGGTGACCGGATGGATCGAATACTTTGACGATGGCATGATCCGTCTGACGCGCGAAAATCAGCCCAATCTTTTTATCTATAAAAATCAGATTCGTACTATTACGGAGAGCGCGCATCGCCGCGCATCGGTCTCGTCAGCCAACGTGTCGGGGAAAGTATGAGCTTGCTGTTGCCGGATGCGGCGAAAGCCAATTTCCGTTGGGTGCCTGCCGCAGCCGAGATTGCAGTCAAGGCTGGCAGTCAGTTGCGCTGCTTTTTTCAGGCTGGAGTCGCTACCGAGTACAAAGGTGAAGTGGATCTGGTGACCGTGGCCGATCGTACAGTGGAGGCATATCTGCGTCAGGCACTGGCAGAGAGCTTTCCGCAGCACGGCATCTTCGGTGAGGAAGGAACGCGTGACCGTCTGGACGCCGATTTCCGATGGTACGTGGATCCTCTGGATGGTACGACGAACTTTGCGCATGGTTTTCCTCACTTCTGCGTTTCATTGGGTCTGGAAGAGCGAAGCACAACCAAGGCCGAGATGAGCGCAGGGTTGGTGGGCGACGGCCCTCTGGTTGCCGCCGTGATCTACGATCCCATGCGTGAGGAATTGTTTGTAGCGGAGCGAGGAAAAGGGGCGTGGTGCAACGGACTTCCTATCCGCGTTTCGTCGGCATCGCAGTTGGCCGAGTCCCTCATCGCCACGGGTTTCCCCAGCAGGAAGCGTCACGCTAATCCCAACATTCACTTCTACCACGAGTTCACGCTTCGTTCGCATGGAGTGCGCCGCGCCGGTTCTGCCGCGCTCGACCTGGCTTATGTCGCCAGCGGGCGACTGGATGCATTTTGGGAGTTTCATCTGAACCCCTGGGACACCGCAGCCGGTTTTTTGCTGGTGGAAGAAGCAGGCGGCAGAGTGAGCGTCTTTGACGGTGGTCCACGCGAGCTGAACAGCAGGGAAGTGCTGGCCACCAACGGCAGTATTCACGGTGAAATGCTTGAGACCTTTGTGACTCTCTTTGCGGGGCGCGATCTGGATCCGATTCCAACACCCGCCGAGTATGCGGAACGCCGCAGAAGAGCTGCCGAAGCAAGTCCCACCAAGTGAGAACGACAGGGAATCGACCTGTGCGTTCACATTTTTAACCCATCTGTCTGTTGTGCTACTATTTGGCTGGCAGAAAAACTCCACGGAGAAGCTCAAGTCATGGCATACGTCATTGCAGAACCCTGTATCGGCACCAAGGACACCGCCTGTGTAGACGCCTGTCCCGTCGATTGCATCCACCCCAAAAAAGACGAAGGACAGCACGGAGAAGCAGATCAGCTTTTCATCGATCCGGTCGAGTGCATCGACTGCGGCGCATGTGTTCCCGCCTGCCCGGTTTCGGCCATCTTTGCAGCCGATGATCTGCCGGAGAAGTGGGCGCATTTTGCTACGAAGAATGCTGAGCACTTCGGGCGATAGGCTTTTCATCACAGCTCGGACCTCTGGATACATTCCCGCTCCGAGATACAATCGACGGCGCATGGCCTGCAAAGGCTGTGCGCCGTTTTTGCAGTGGTTGATCAGCGAAGATACGTAAGGGGCGACGATGCAGCTTTCCAGTGATGCGGTGATCCTGCGCGTGTGGCCAGTGAATGAAGCAGACCTGATCGTCAGCTTTCTCACGCGGGATTTTGGCAAGCTCAAGGGCGTGGCAAAATCTGCCTTGAAGAGCCGTCGTCGCTTTGGCGGCGCGCTGGAGATGATGACCGAGGTCAAAGCCACCTTTGTCGATCGGCCTCGCCAGGAACTGGTTCGTATCGATCACTTTGAACTGATTGCCTCACCGCTGCGCGCGCCCGTGAATTATGCAAGGATGACTGCGCTCAGTTTTTTTGCCGAGGTTACAGAGCAGGCATTGCCGGATCGCAATCCGGAGGAGCTTGCGTTTCGCCTGCTCACAACCGTGCTCGATCATGCCACTGCGGATCATCTGTGGCTCTCGATCACCTATTTTTCACTGTGGATGACGAGGCTGATGGGCTGGTTGCCCGACCTGAACACCTGCACGGTCTGCACCGCTTCCGTGCTGGACTCCGGAGCCTGGTTTCATCCCTCCGCCGATGGTCTGCGTTGCCATCAACACGCCATGCCCACAAGTGCATCCCTGTTGCCGGAATCTCTGCGACTGGCGCAGCAGATGCTGCGTTGCCCGATCGCCGAGTTTGCTGCGCAGCCGTGGAGTGCGCAGCGCGCAGCCGATCTGCGGCGATTTGCGATTCAGGCGCTGGAGCGCCATCTGGAGCGTCGCCTGCGCACGGCGGAAGCGCTGCGCAGGCTGAGCACTTCCGTGGCCACAGCGTCTCCATCACGCATGCGGCTCAGTTAGAATGAAACCAATCCATTTGCGGTGAAAAACCAAAGCATGTCTGCATTCCATCCACCACTTTCTTCCGGCAACCTTGCCGACACGGACCAGCCCGCCGTTCCACTCACTTTTCAGGAACTGCTGTTTCGGCTGCAAACATTCTGGGCTTCACGCGGATGTGTCCTCCAACAGCCGTATGACGTGGAAGTTGGCGCGGGAACGATGTCCCCGGAGACGTTTCTGCGTGTACTTGGGCCTCGCCCCTACCGCGTGGGCTACGCGCAGCCGTCCCGTCGGCCCGCCGATGGCCGTTATGGTGAAAATCCCAATCGGCTCTTCAAACACACGCAGTTTCAGCTCATACTTAAGCCGCCACCGGCCAACATTCAGGAGCTGTATCTCGACTCGCTGGCCGCGATTGGCATTGACCTGCGCCGACATGACCTGAAGTTTGAAGAAGACAACTGGGAGTCGCCAACACTCGGCGCCTGGGGCATCGGCTGGCAAGTCATGCTCGATGGGTTGGAGATTACCCAGTTCACGTATTTTCAGCAGTGCGGCGGCATTGATCTTGACCCCATCACGGCGGAGATTACTTACGGCCTGGAGCGCATTGCGGCCTTTCTGCAGGATGTCGATTCCATCTACGACATTGTGTGGATGCGCGATCCGGATACGGGTTACGAAATCCGCTACGGCGAGATTCGCCTGGAAGACGAGTTGCAGTTTTCCGTCTACAACTTTGAATACGCGGACGTAGAGAAGCTTTGGGAGCATCTGCGACTCTATGAGGCCGAATGCCAGGCGCTCATTGACGGAGCGCAGACGCTGGCGGCGCTTGACGATGTTGCGCAGATTCGTCGCTACCCGCTGCTGAGCGCCTTTGACCTTTGTCTGAAGTGCTCTCACCTCTTCAACCTGCTGGATGCGCGCGGAGCCATCTCCGTCACCGAGCGCGTGGGCGTCATCGCAAGAATTCGCGCACTGGCCGTGGGCGTGGCGCGCGCCTACACAAGCCAGCAGACGGCTGCCCGGAAAGTGACTGCCGATGCCTGATTTTCTGCTTGAAATTGGACTGGAAGAAGTACCTTCGCGGATGCTGGCTGCTGCTCAGCAAGAGCTGGCGGCACGCGTGGACACGCTGCTCCACGAGCATCGTCTGCTGGAATCGGCTTTCCAGATCACAGCATTTTCCACCCCGCGCAGGCTTGCCATTCTGGTCTCCGGAGTCATTCCACGCCAACCCGACATCGAAGAAGAGTTGATCGGTCCTTCGTGGAAGATTGCCTGGCAGCAGGAGTCGTTTTCTCCCGCAGCAACAGCATTCAGATC
>JAJZDO010000015.1 GCA_021805955.1 Acidobacteriota bacterium | reverse complement strand
GCATACCTCGACACCCTTGGGCCGGCCCGTTGACCCTGACGTAAAAATCACATACGCCCGCGCGTCGCTTGGGATGTTCGGCAGTGCAACGATGGGTTCTGCTGCCAGCGCATCCGCTTCCGCATCCAGAGCAATCACCTTCGCTTGCGATTTCGGCAGCGCATCCAGATGCTCGGAAAGTGTAATCATCACAGGTACATTTGTCTCTTCCACAATCTGCGCGATGCGCGCCGGCGGAAACATGGGATCGAGCGGCACATACGCCGCGCCCGCCTTCATCACTCCCAGCATCGCCACCAGCATGTCCAGCGAGCGGTCCATATAGATGCCCACCAGGGCCCCCGGCCAGGCGCCATGGCGCATCAACCACGCGGCCAGGCGATCGCTCCGCTCCGCCAACTGCGGGCGCGTCAGCTCCATGCCATAAAAGTCCGCGGCAGGCTGCTCCGGCATCGCTGTAAAAGCCGCACGAATCAACTCCGGAACATTCTCCGCGGCATTCGTCGCAGTGGCTGTTGCATTACAGGTTTCCAATAGATATGTCCGCAGGCCGGGTCCGAGAATCTCCAGTTTGGCGACACTTTGCGTTGGATTGGAAACCATGGACTCCAGCAACGTTCGATAGCAACGGAGCCAGCAGGCAATGGTGGATTCGTCGTAGAGTCCCGTACTGTAATCGCACTCCAGCCGCAATCCATTTCCGGTATCGACGATGTTCAGAAAAAGATCGAAGTTGACCGCCAGCTTTCCATGCGCCTGAACCTCAGTCTCAATGCCTTCAAAGGAAGCGCACCGGTCCACTTGCTCCAGGTTGAACTGAATCTCGCTCAGCGGCAGCCGGCCCGGCTCCCGCCGCGGTGCGAGTGCGCGCACGATGCTGCCATAGGTGGCGTGTTGGTGCTCGTAGGCATCGAGAACGGCGGGCTTCAATGCCCGCATATAATCTGCGGCGACCATTTCGGGTGCGAGTGCCGCGCGTATCGGCAATAGATGAACACAGTGGCCCACCAGAACCCTGCCATCCATCAGCGATTGCGCCGCGGATGGAATCAGCGTGACCGGGTCTGGATTGCCGCTCAATCTCCACAGCAGAATCTGCCAGCTGGCGAGCAACGTCGTGAACAAGGTGCAGCCGGACTGCGCGCCGGTCTTGCGCAGCGCGGCTACAAACGCTTTCGGGAATTCCGTAACGTAGGTAGATCCTTCGAAGCTGCGGACTGTGGGACGACTGCGATCGCTCGGCAGCGCCAGCAATTCCGGTTCAGGCGTCAACTGCTGCTTCCAGTACGCAAGATCGTTTCTCTCCTGCTCACGCCATTGCGGCCGCTGCACGTCGAGTGCGTATTGAGAAAACGATAGGACGGAAGACAGTTCCGGCGAACCATGGTGAAGCGCCGCCGAATACATTTTTCCAAGTTCGTCAACCAGTACGCTCGCTGTCCATCCGTCACAAATCAGATGGTGTGCTGTTATCACCAGCAGGTGCTTCTGCGCTGCCAGCTTGACCAGTTGGAGGCGTACAAGGGGACCCTGGACTAAATCGAAGGGCTGTTTCCCTTCCGCAACGATCACAGTGTCGAGCAGATCTTGCTGCGCGTTCGCAGAATGACCGGAAAGGTCCACCTCCTGCATCGCAATCAAGCGACCAGGATGGACGCGCATTCTATCGCCTGCCGGCACCAGAGACATGCGCAGCGCATCATGCCGATCCACCAGAGATTGCCAAGCCAGCCTGAGCGATTCCACATCGAGCACCCCTTCTAGGCTCAGGCGGAATGACTCATTGAATGCGCAATTGGCATCGTCGGAAACCTGGGCAGCCAGCATGATTTCCAGTTGCGGCTCTGTTAGAGGCACTTCTGTAACCGGCGCAGTTATATTTGTCCAACCAGGCCCCGCCCCATTGGCTGCGCCATCCTGCGGCAGCAGACTGTAGGGCTGCCGCTCCGCGATTCTTTCATCCAAAGCTTGCACGGCTGGCTCTCGATCCGCATCGCTATGTTCTGTCGCCAAATCCACTGAAAACTCTCCCATGGCAAAAGAACCACATATCTCTTGCGTACATCTGCGTACATCTTTTTTTATGCGCCATTGCAATCGTGGGCAAAGCAATGACCTGCGATCGTCTTAGCCACTGGAACCATAATGAAATCATACTTATTGCGCAAATTCACCCCAAGGTCGAGTTCCGTCGGCTTTTGACCAAAGTACCATAGCCGAAGCCGTTCAGCGATCATCATGACATGGATTTGCATCTCTACCCCGGCAAACAGCTCTCCAATGCATTTCCTCGGACCGGCTGAAAACGGAAGCATCGCCTGCGGGTGCCGATCTCGTGACATATTGGGCTCGAACCGATCTGGTCGAAGCAATCGGGATGATCCCACTGAGCCGGATGACGCTGAATTATATAGGGTGAAATATAAATCTCCGTTTCTGCAGGAACAAAATAATTGCCAAGCTGGTCGTCCTTCCGTGCCTTACGTGTCATCAGCCAACCCGGCGGATACAAGCGCATCGCCTCTTCTATCACCTGACGCGTATAGGTAAATTTAGGCAGATCGCCTAAGCCAAACCTGCTTTCGCGCAACATGGAAATCTCTGCCGACAGTTTCTTCTATACTTCTGCGTTCTGAGACAGCAGATACCAGATCCAATCCAAGGTATTCGCCGTGGTTTCATGGCCCGCGACGATGAGTGTCATGATCTCGCTGACCAATTGACGCTCTGGCATACCTTGGCCGCTCTCCCGGTCGCGCGCCTTCATCAGCACACCAAGGATATCCGTGGATACTCTATTCTCTCTCCGCCTGTTCGCCACAACCTGAGCGACCAGATTTCCCAACGGCCGGAACGACTGGGCAAACTGCAAGTCGCGTGTCGATTCGCTGGAAAGAATACTAAAATGCGGTGCCACCTTCGTATCGTCGTCTCCGAACCGTAGACCGAGGCTTTATAGATGTTTCCGAATTGCTTGAAATTACACATCATCCAACTCGGGAGATTTTGAGACCTGTCGTACTTCTCGGCAGGTCCAGGCGGGATTTGCGTCAGCCGGGTAGTCATCGCCTGAACTCTGTGCTTGCCTTGGGAGAACGGAAGTCGCTTTCGAATCCGATTCCGAAGTCGACGAGACTGGCACGGTGGTCCACACCGCTTTTGCTCAGAGGCTCCGTCCGACGGTCAAATTGACTTAGAGAGTGCCAGCGCGATTCGCTTCTTTCTGCGCGGTCTCCAGCGCCAACACGGCATACCCGGTCGCGGCATCGGTCATAAAACGACCCACGTCGCTCTCCGGATCGCGCTGTGCATTCAGAGAAAAGCCCCGCCAACTACCATCCTTCTGCTGGTGATGTTGCAGCCACTCCAATCCGCGCTTCAGCGTATTGTCCTGGGGGCTCACCCCCGATTCTTCCAGGGCCAACACAATCAGACCGGTCGCGCATCCATCGCTTTCCGCGCTGCGACTCCGAAATTTCCATCTGTCCGATAGAACACGCCTCAATTCGGTCGGTTCGTCCAGGGATAGTAGCGCCCAGCCGCCGTCGCTCTGCTGGAACCTTTCGATCTTCTTCATCAACTCTGCTCGCTCTGTGCCAGTCAGCAGCCCGGGCATGCGGGCGGATGCCCATAGAACGTACAGTTGGCTCATCACGGGCTGCGCTGCATACTGGCGCTGCAGGTACTCCTGCAACAAGCGCAAATGTTCGCGAATGCCCGGCTCATCGGCATAGCGATCTGGAGCATTTCCTAGTGCTACCGCCAGCAACGCCGCGCCCTGATATCCCGACTCCTTAGATTCCCAGGGAGCCAGATCGAAGTCCTGCCACTTCCACCCGCCGGCATTCTTGCCCGTTTTCTCCTGCAGCGCCCAAGCCTCGTCAAATGCTGTCCGTGTAATCGGACGCAGATGCCCTTGGCCCGCGTCGTAGCTCGCGAGGATCACGGCATTCAGTACCGCCTCAGTTGCATGAGACTGCGCCGTTTTGCCGGGGCCGTCTTCTGCGTCGGAGTAAAATGGACTTGTCTCCGACCAGTTCGCCACTCGCTTCTCCACGCTGTCCATCATCGTCTTCTCAGGCGCGGGCATCCTCGTTTCACCTATCTGCCGTTGCAAGGCAGGCCGCGCCAGCGCATATGGTACGACCGTATGGCAGGAGATGCAGATCGTTCCATGATCCTTCTGCGTCGGCGGCCAGTGCTGCCACCAAACTTCACGGTAATCCAGGTAGCTCGCTGCAACCTCCGGGTTCCAATTCCTCAGATAAGAGTAAGAGGCGGAAGGAGACGTGGAGGTCGCGCGAGTCCGTGTTGCTCTCCAGAAACCAATTGCCGCAACGCTCAAAGCCGGCAATAGAAATATGAAGAACGCTCTGATCCTCATCCCTTTTCTCCCCGACCCTCGAACGTCCACACTGCAGACCATTCCAACATCGTTGAAACGACCTCAGAGCCGGATGATCACCGTCTTTACTTCGGAGTACTCCTGCAATCCATACTCGCCCAGCTCACGCCCACTCCCCGACTGCTTGAATCCGCCGAACGGAGCACGGGTATCCAGAATGTTGTAACAATTCACCCATACCGTGCCAGCCCGTATTCCATTCGCGATCGCATGAGCCTTTTTGATGTCGCGGGTCCAGACCCCTGCCGCCAATCCATAGATCGTGCGGTTGGCCCGAGTGATGACTTCCTCTAGATTCTTGAATGGAATCACGCTCATCACGGGCCCGAAGATTTCTTCCCGGGCGATCTTCATGTCATCCCGAACGTCGGCGAACACGGTGGGCGCGATGAAGTAGCCACGATCTCCGACGCGTCTGCCGCCGCAGGCCAGCGTAGCACCTTCGCTTTGCCCAGA
>JAJZDO010000320.1 GCA_021805955.1 Acidobacteriota bacterium | reverse complement strand
TGCAGGAATGCCTCCTGCGTCAGGTCTTCCGCTTCGGCTACGTTTCCCAGCATCCGGAGGCAAAGGGAATACACCCGCCTTTTATGCATGTTGTAAAGAATTTCAAAGGACGCTCCATCACCCGCCTGCGCTTGCGCGATCGCAGTCAATTCTCCAGCTATTGGAGGGTTGCGGCGCTGCTGCTGCTGGATTGGCCGTGCCTCCGCGGTGAGCGGCTGGACGGGAGCAGTGGCGACGGGAGTGTCGGTTGTTCGCAAAGTGTTTTTCGCCCTGGAATTCGTTTGCGAGTCTGGTGGCGAATCGTTCGGCTTTTCATTTTTCTTCAAGAGCTTTTTCGTATCGTTTAAAACAGTTTTTGATTGCAAGTGGTTGTAATCTCCGTTTGTTAGAGGTCAATGCGCGGGTGTGAGTTGCCCTGCGGGGCCGGTTCAACTCCCGATAAAACGCGAGTACAGGCTTCGCGCCAGACCCACGTCGGTTGTGCCTTGTACGATGGCGCGGCCGTCGCCGAAGACGGTGATCCGCTGTTCTCCTCGTTCAAACCGCAGCAGCATCGCGTTCCTCCGCACGCTGCCATGCGGCAGCAGCCGCCGCTCCAGTTCCGCCAAATCGATTTCCCGATGGTGTTCGTGGATCTGCACGGAATTTCTTCCGCACAATGTAATTTGCGCCCGGCCTTCCCCAGCCAGGTGTGAAAACGTCCGGTGTCCGCATACGGTGCAGTCCTCCCGCGCCCGCGACGTGTTCACTTCCGATTGCAGATTGCACCAGACGTCGAAGGACAGCAGTGTAGTACGCATACGATCATGCGCGCCCACGATCCACTTCATGGCCTCCGCTGCTTGCAACGATGCTGCCAGGTTCACCGCTGCGTTTAAAATTCCGCCGGTGTCGCAGGTCTCAACCGTGCCGCCCGGCGCCTCTGGAAAAATACAGGCCAAGCAGGCGGTTTTTCCCGGCAGAATATTCATCGTCACCGCGTAGGAACCGACAGCGCCCGCATAGATCCACGGCTTGTTCTGCTCGATGGCGTAGTCGTTCAGCAGATATCGGGCCTCAAAATTGTCGGTCGCATCCAGCACGATCTGTGCATTCGCCAGGATGCTGTGAATGTTCGATGGAACCAGATCGGCCACATGCGCGCGTACCTGCGTCCGGCTGTTGAAGGCCAGGATGCGCCGCCGGGCAGCTTCCGCTTTGGGCAGGGAATCGGCAGCGTCCTGCTCCTCAAAAAGCACCTGGCGCTGCAGGTTGCTCCACTCCACATAATCGCGGTCGATCAGCGTCAGCGTGCCGACTCCGGCGCGGGCCAGCATTCCGGCCACGGCCGCACCCGTCGCGCCGCAGCCCACAATGGCGACATGGGCGGCCAAAAGCTTGCATTGTCCCTGGGTCCCGATGCCGGCAAACAGTATCTGCCGGGAATAGCGATCGCTTGCCGTACCGGCGGAAGCGGCGACAGTCTGCTGCGGCGCAGTTGGAAGGAGATTCAAGTCCATTCACTACCAGTATAGGGAATCTTGCGACCAGGCATGACGGAGGGCCGATCGCTTGCGTATTCTAAGCACTAAGAAAGACAACCGGTGAAGACAGTGCAGAAGAGCGGCGGCCCAGGACGCGGCCGCTTTCATGGCGGGGTAGATGGATATGCTCTGCCCGATGACATTGCGCGCGTATCGCCGTCCATGAGCTTATCGATTGCAGAAGCGATTCATGATCCAGAGAGCGCTCCGCCGGTTGCTGCACGCAGCCGAGATGGCCCTGTTCCTCTCAATCGCAGGTGTCTGCGGAGCCGCCTCGGTTCTGCAGACATCGCCCCCTCCTGCATCTGCTGCAACCAAGCCCTCGTCTCCCGCGATCCTGCGCTATCGCGATCTGCGCAGTTGGTATGGATTGCAGGTCGGCAGCATTCAGTTTGAAGGAGTCATGGCAAGCGACATCACCACGCTGCGGGGCAAACTGGCCCTGCAGCCCGGTGACACATTGAGCGCGGAAAACATCAAGACAAGCCTGCATCAGCTATATGCTACCGGGCTATACCGCAACATCGTGGCCGTTGGCAACCGGGCCGGCGGCCATGTCACCGTGGTATTTCGCGGCGTTCCGCAGATGTTCCTGAGACGCCTGTTCGTCCGCGGGATGAAGCAGGAACTGCTGGCTGCGCAAATCCAGCGCGCCACCCGGTTGGAGGTGGGACAGCCCTTTACCGACCAGGAACTCAACCAGGCGACGACGCACCTGAAGAATGCGCTGGAGCTCAATGGATTTTATCGGCCACAGGTGTCCGTCAAGACGATCTCAGCGGGTTCGAATCATTTAGTCGATGTGATTTATACCGTGGAAGTAGGCCAGCAGGCCCGTGTGGGCGCGGTGGCGGTCGCGGGAAATGCCGGCATGGCGGTGGCGAAGTTTCGCAAAGTGGGCAAACTCAAGCAAAATTCCAAGGTCACGTCGAAAACTGTCACGCGGGCGTTGGACAAACTGCGCAAGGGCTATCAAAAGAACAACAGGCTGGAGGCCACCGTGCGCGCCACCACCGAGACTTTCAACCCTGCCGACTCGATGGTCGATTACGACTTCGATGTGGATCGCGGGCCGTCGGTCCGCGTGACCGCCAAAGGAGCGAAGGTGAGTAAAGGAGAACTGAAGAGGCTGATACCAGTTTATGAAGAAGGCGCCGTCGATCCCGATTTGCTGGACGAGGGCGACATCAACCTGCGCAACCATTTCCAGAAGAAAGGCCACTTCGACGCAAAAGTGACCCATGTGTTGCAGCGTCCCACGCCGAATGAAGATGTGATCGTGTACAGCATTCAGGACGGGCCGATTCATAAGGTCGAGTCTGTCAGAATCACGGGCAATCGTTATTTCGACACCGACACCCTGAAGGAACGGCTAAGCGTGCAGAAGGCGGACACCCTGAATCGCCACGGCGTCTTTAGCCAGGCGCTGCTTGCGGACGATGTGGCTTCCTTGACCGCGCTCTATAAGAGCAACGGTTTCGGGAACATCGCAATCGACCCCGTCGTCACGGATTCCGACCAAACTCCCGGAGCGCGCCGTGGCAAGCTGGCTTATGTGCGCGTCACCTACGCAATCCATGAAGGGGTGCAGCAGCGTATCGGCAAGGTCCAGCTGATCGGGGTACGGCAGGTCTCGCCTTCCAAGCTGCTGGGCCTGATGAATACTCGACCGGGCGAACCTTATTCGCTTACCAGCCTCGCGGGCGACCGCATCCAGCTTTACGACTATTACTATCGCAAGGGTTTCTCGCAAGCGAACCTGTCCTTCGAACAGCACCCGCAAAAAGACAATCCCAACCTGATCGACCTGGATGTCCGGATTCACGAAGGCGATCCGTTCTATGTGAATCAAGTTCTTCTCAGTGGGCTGCACTATACCAGGTCGCAGGTGGTCGACAAACTGCTGGAGGTCCATCCCGGCGATCCGCTGAACCGCAATGCCCTTCAGGACACCCAGAGACGGCTCTACAACCTTGCGCTCTTCAATGAAGTGGACACCGGAATCGTAAACCCCAAAGGAACGCAGCAGAGCAAGGACGTCCTGCTGAACCTGACGGAAGCGCACCGCTGGAACTACGATTATGGCTTTGGGTTCGAGGTGCAAACCGGCACGCCGCAGCGCAACTGCCCGTCGGCGGCATCGCTGATTGAACTCGGGGTCGCCCATCCATCCGCATTCGCGTGTTCCCCGAATGGAAAATTTGGCGCCAGTCCACGCGTGTCGTTCGACATAAGTCGTATCAATATTCGAGGGAAAAATCAGACTGTCACCCTGCAAACCGCCTATGGAACGCTGGAGCAGCAGGCCATTCTGACCTTCGACAACCCAGCATTTTACGGACACAAGACGATCGACTTTGCGCTCTCCGGAGGGTTTGTCAGCGCGCAGGACATCACCACCTATCAGGCGTCCACCATCAGCGGCTCCGCACTGTTTACGGAGCGGCCAAACAAAGGCAACACGCTGATCTACTCGATGGCCTATCGATACGTATACGTCAATCCCAATAGCCTGCAGATCAGCGCCGACCTGATCCCGCTGCTGTCGCAACCCACCCGCGTCAGCGGGCCGGGAATCACCTGGGTGCATGACACGCGCAACAATCCGTTGAACGCCACCAGCGGCTGGTATCTCTCTGAGCAGCAATTCTTCGCCTGGTCGGGGTTCGCTTCACAGGCAAACTTCAACCGCATCGATGTACAGGAGTCGAACTATCACCTGCTGAATAGGCAAAACTGGGTACTGGCCCGCAGCACGCGCATCGCATTTGAGAATACTTACGGAAGTTCAAAATACAGCTTGATCCCTCTTCCGGAACGCTTGTATGCCGGCGGCGCTACTTCTCATCGCGGATTCTCTGTCAACTCGGCCGGCCCGCGCGATCTCCAGACCGGCTATCCGGTCGGCGGATCGGGGGCGTTCATCAACAGTCTGGAGTTGCGTATTCCTCCCGTGGCGTTGCCGTACCTGGGCAACAACGTGGGTTTTGCGCTGTTCGACGATACCGGGAACGTGTATACCGATGCCTCCAGTATTTTTCCTTCGCTGGTGCGTTTCCATCAACCGAACGTAAAGACTTGTTACAACCTTCAGGGGCCGGAAGGCACTTGCAATTTCAACTATGATTCGAACGCAGTGGGCGCAGGCATACGTTACAAAACTCCGGTAGGACCCATTCGACTGGATTTCAGCTATAACGTAAATCCCACGGTCTACCCGGTTGTGAGCGATCCCGCTCTTTTGCCCGCGTTCCTCAACTACAACGGCCAGCCGCCGTATGTGGGCAACTCCGGCCACTTCAATTTTTTCTTCAGCATCGGGCAGGCGTTCTGATGGCGACAATGCAAA
>JAJZDO010000274.1 GCA_021805955.1 Acidobacteriota bacterium | reverse complement strand
TGCCGCGATGCGGACCCAAGCAAGTGGCAAAACTGCTGCAAGGCATAGCCGACTACCGCAAACATGCCGGAAGATTCCATCTAGATGATGCCGAGCTGGCGGCGGAGAAACTGACGGAATACCTGCGTAGTTTTCCTGGAATCGAGCGAGTAACGCCGGCTGGCTCACTGCGGCGAGGGCGCGATACGGTCGGAGACCTGGATTTTCTGGTGACGGGGCCAGCATGCGCGGAAGACAGAGTGGCGGCCGTGGTGGAACATGTGGCGGGCTATCCCCTCATCGCCGATGTGATTGGCAAGGGCCAGAACAAGGTGAGCTTTCGTCTGCGCCAGGGCTTGCAGGTGGACGTAAGAATGTTGCCGGAGAAAAGTTACGGCGCAGCGCTGCAATACTTTACCGGCTCGAAGCTGCACAATGTGACGCTGCGCCAGCGCGCATTGAAAATGGGTTACACCTTGAATGAATATGCATTGGCGAGGTTGGACGACGGCAGTGCGCTTCCCAGCAGCACAGAGGAAGAGATTTATGCGGCACTGGGGATGGACTGGATTCCGCCGGAACTGCGCGAAGACCTGGGGGAGATCGAGGCAGCCGCGCAACACCGGTTGCCAGTGCTGATCGAGCAATCTGACATTCGAGGCGATTTGCATATGCACACGAATGCGACGGACGGGAAAAATACGATCCGTGAGATGGCGGAGGCGGCGCTGGAACGCGGATACAGCTACATCGCCATCACGGATCACTCAAAAAATCTTGCCATGACGAATGGATTGGATGATGCGCGCGCGCTGGAACATATCGCGCGGATTCGCGCAGTGGATCGGGAAATGGCAGGCTCGATCCGAATTTTTCCAGGTATTGAAGTCGACATTCTTGTTGACGGAGCGCTCGATCTTTCCGATGATGTGCTGGCGCAGATGGACGTGGTGGTGGCAAGCGTGCATTCCTATTTCAACCAGCCCGCGAAGCAGATGACGGAGCGCATTCTGCGAGCCATTGAAAACCCGTTCGTGCGCATTCTTGGACATCCGACCGGACGGTTGTTGCTGCGCCGGGAACCGTACGAGTTCGACCTTGACGCGGTCCTTCGCCGCTCGGCGGAGCTGGGCGTTGCCGTCGAGCACAATGCATATCCTGACCGCCTCGACCTGAACGATCGCAATCTGCGGCGCGCAAAAGAGTTGGGCTGCAAAATTGTCGTGAATACAGACGCCCATCACACCTCGCACCTGGAGAAAATTCGCTATGGCATCCTTCAGTTGCGTCGAGCTGGCTTGCAGGCCGAGGATGTCTTGAACACGCGGTCAGCGGACGACCTATTGCAGAGGCTTCGTCCCCGGATTCTCTGAAACTTTGTCTCCTGATCCGGCCCGATTCCGAGTAAACTGCTTGCAACCATGAATACACCCGATTCGCCGCTCCCAGATTCGCGGACCCCCAATGTCGGTGCGCTAGAGATGGAGGAAATAGAGCCAACGGAACCCTGGCGTCCTCTTGTGGTTCCCGCGATTGTCGTGGTCGTTGGACTATCGATCGCGTGGGCATTGTTCGCTCATTTTGGGCGATCGAAGCCGGATGCATCCGGTGCCGTGCTGCGGGTCGTTGCGTACCCAGTCCAGGTGGACGCCGGGAATTCGCAGACCGGGCCTGGGTTGCCTGGCTTGGTTCCCGAGCAGGATGAGACGGTCCTACTAGTGCAGGCCAGGGTCACAAATATTAGCAAACAGCCGATAACGATCTTCGATCTGGTGTCGGATGTAAAGCTGAAGGGTGAAGCCAGCCAAAGCCTGGCAGCTTTGCCAGAGGACATCGATCGGTTCATGCAGCGGTTTCCTGAACTGAAGTCGATGAGCATGCCCCCCTTGGCGCGCCACCAAGTCATTGCGCCCGGACAGTCGGCGGAAGGCCTGATGATATTCGCGTATCCCTGGACGAAAGAGCAGTGGAGCCAGCACAAAGACGCGCAGGTCATCATCAGTTTTCAACAAGCACGCACATTGACTTTGCCGCTGGAATAGCGCGTATCGAGTCTATGCTTCGCATGCCAGCTGATGCGTCGCTGTGGTGGTCATCCGACCATAGAAATTGTCTGGCGCGCAATCTTGAACATGATCCGCACCTTTTGAACCGAAATTACGGGACGAAGGGTTTGGGCGCGTTTTTGGGTGCCGACAAATAGCCGGAAACTTGATCCTTTCCGATTTGATTGATGACAACCTCAAACAACATGGGTGGGTTGCCGGTATAGAACTGCAATGGCTCATCGAGATCGCGGTTCTTCTTCTCCACACGCTTGTCGTCTGAAAACACATACAGCGTATAGCGCGAATGTTTGGTGTCGGCCTTGCGCAGTTGCAGTTTGACGATTGAAACCGACATCGGCGGTTGCCCCTTGCGCAGGGTAAATTCAACGTAGTTGCGATCTCCCAGGTGCTTCAGATAGTTCAGTTGCTCGGAATTGGTCGCGATCAGGCCGCTCTGCACACCCAGGTCGCCAACCACGGCATGGAGTTGCTGTTGGGTGCTGGCCAGTTCCTGCCGGGTATGCACGACATCCTGCTTGACGCCTCCCACAGCGGTCTGCACGTTGGACACGGCGTGGGAAACAGCAGTGACCTTTTGGCTGGTGGCTGCTTCCTGCCTGGCGATACGTGCGTCGGAAAGCTGCTGTTGATGCAGTATATTTTGCGCGCGAAGCTCAATTTGCTGCTGCGTGATACCCAGTTTGGCTCCAAATTCGTCATTCGTCGTGCGCATCTGACGCCATATCTCCACCTGTTGCGCGTCGAGGTGCTCGACATGTTCCTGCGACTGACTCAGCCTGGTTTCGGTTGCATCCAGCCGGTTTTGCAGAAAATAACTCCACACCAGCGCACCGAGCGCGAGGAGAAGTGAAAGGCCTGCAATCAGGATCAATATGGCGGAATGAGATCTCTCGTCCCCGTACAAGTCATCTTCGGGCATTCCAAAGGCTCCTGTGCATTGCAAGACGGGTTAAAATATCTCGCGATTCAAAGCCAGTCGTATGCGACCGGCTGGCACACCCTAGGTTTTCACAAAACAATCACACGCACAAATGGATGCAAAGCAGTGGGTAAACCGTCGTCACCGATGCGGTGATCGCGACGTCTTTCGCTACACGGCTTGGTGACAGAGAGAGATGGCTGGGTTATAACGGAAAGTTGGGGTTATGGCCGAAACGAGGCACCGTAGCATGAATGCCAGGCTCGACAACTCGCGGCTAAGAGGAGCAGTTTCACTGGTCAAAGCAGATGGATGCTGAAGAAACGAAAATGACGAAGGTCATCGTCGCGCTGTAAGATCGTGATAGCCGGTCTTGCGCGAATCGCTGTTGGACCCTGCACATGAGAAAAAAGTAGTCTGGAGAACACGAACATGGCTATGACTGCCGCGGCACGCGGGCTGGAAGATATCGTTGCTTCCGACTCTGCAATTTGTTGGATCGATGGAGACGCGGGCGTCCTGGCATACCGCGGCATCGATATTCATGAACTGGCAGAGAAGTCGACTTTCCCGGAAACGGCCTATCTATTGTGGTTTGGACGTCTGCCTTCCAGCACGGAACTCGCGGAATTCAATCAACATCTGGCGACAGGCCGAGTTCTGCCGCCAGATGTAGTGCGCCTGATCGAAGAGTTGCCGAAGGATGCCTTGCCGATGGCAGTCCTGCGCACCGCAGTCTCCGCGCTCAGCATGTATGACCCGGACCAGGAATCCATTACGCACGAAGCGAATGTGCGCAAAGCCTTCCGCCTGACCTCGCAAATCCCAATGATTATTGCGATTTTTGACCGCGTTCGCAAAGGAAAATCTATCGTTCCGCCCGACCCTTCGCTGAGTCATGCCGGCAACTTTCTATGGATGCTGAATGGTGAGAAGCCTTCCGCGACGGCGGAGCGTGCGCTGGATGTAGCCCTGATTCTGCACGCCGACCATGAATTCAACGCGTCCACCTTTGCCGCCCGGGTCATCGTTGCCACGTTGTCGGACATGCATTCGGCCATCACCGGCGCGATTGGCGCGTTGAAGGGATCGCTGCACGGCGGCGCGAACGAGGCCGTGATGCGCATCCTGTTCGCAATCGACAAGGCAGGCGCCGACCCGGTGGAGTATGTGCGGCAGATGCTGGCCGACAAGAAGAAAATTCCTGGCTTCGGACATCGCGTGTATCGCACAGAAGATCCGCGCGCGACGCATCTGCGACGCATGTCTCAGGACCTGGGGCGCGCGGACGGCAATCCAAAATGGTTCGACATGTCCCGTAAGATCGAGCTGTTTGTGAAAGAGGAAAAGAAGCTCAACGCCAACGTGGATTTTTATTCGGCTTCAACCTACACCACGCTGGGTATCGACGTCGATTTGTTCACGCCGATCTTCGCTGTCAGCCGCATTGCCGGCTGGTCGGCGCATGTGATCGAGCAATTCGAGGACAATCGGCTGATCCGCCCGCGCGCCGAATATACCGGCCCTGCCTACCCGAACAAGTATGTAGCCATCGAGAGCCGCTAGAACAACTTCCCCGCGTTTCAAGAGAAGGCGTCATTCTGAGGTCGGTCACTTAGACGACGCGACCGAAGAATCCACAGCGTACTGGCGGCGTCTATCCAGCGAATATTCTGTTAGCTCATCACTCCGCAGCGTAGCTTGCCCTGAGCAACGCCGAAGGGTTCAGAACGACACCTGGAAAACTCCGAGTAGCCTCGTTGTGAAACTGCTCTAAAAATACTATCCAAAGATATTTGAAATTTTGAAACCAGGGGTCGCCTGTCCGATGATCTTGTTATCCCGACGAGAGCAAAGGGAGGCGACCGATGGAGAGGTTCACCAAGCTGTTTGGCAGCCTGATCG
>JAJZDO010000495.1 GCA_021805955.1 Acidobacteriota bacterium | reverse complement strand
ACCTACTCGGTTGTGCCCCGGCTTCTCGATCTAGCGCAGCGAGAGGATCGGAATCATCGCGTGCTCGCAGATATGCTCTGGGAGATTCAGGCAGCGCCGAAGCTCTGCGGTTTGATTCATATTGCCAGGCGCATCCGCGAAATCCTGGATTTCGAGGCCGACGACGGTCGCTTCGTGGATCAGCATCCGACGCTGGAAGCCTGGAGACCGCTGCTCGACTGGCTGTTGTGCGATCCTGTCACCCTCGCAGACAGGCTTTTCAAAGACGGTATCGCGAGCGCGAAATCCAGTTTTCTCGCCTTTTCCGGTCGTAACCCTGTGATCGGGAACAGTGCGCAGAGCCACCGCCTATACTGCCTGCTGTGGGATCGCGGTCGAGCAGAGTGGCCGGAGAATGTGTCGCGAAGATTTCTGATATTGCAGGCACAGATGCTCGTCGCGCATGCAGCGATTCTGCGCCACGAGCGTCGGAGAATCGAGCAGGGGGAAGAACCTCGCGCGTGGCTGGATGAGAGATTGTATGCGCCTGCGGTGTACTGCTGGAGATTCGAACAGAAGCGCGAGCCATGGCGGTCGGCAGTTGCCAACTTGCCCTATATGGTTAAAACCCATGCCTATATGGAAGCACTGAGAGATGCCTTTCGAATGGATACGGACGACATGCTTGAGGAATCCCCTGAGTCGAGGGTGCAAGAATCGCGATCAGCCAATGACGTCGTCGGGACGGTTACGCGCATCCGCTGGTTCCTTCGCTGGGGACAGAACTCCGAGTCGTTTCACCTCGTCACATTCGACCGTGATATTGAAGATCAGGGACCGGAATGTAGTTCTGGTCCTTCCGACGACGAGAGCGGCGAACAGCAGGGCGGTGAGTATAGCAACGAGAATAATTTTACTTTTACGTTCGGCGATGCGGATGATGAGGACACTCCAGCCGGGAAGCTGCATGTGCATCCGACAGGCAACCGATCCAGTCGGCAAAAGCACGCTCTTCTTGAAGCCGGTGAATATCCGGATGAGCCAGAGCCGAACAACACTGTGGAGCTGGCGGAAAACGAAGCACTTGCCGGGATCACACGCGCCGGCGCGCCTGAAAAGGCAAATCAGCTTCTACCCTGGTCCTGGGAATCGCTTTCGACAATCGAGCTTGCGCGAGCTATGGACAGGCTCGCCTGGGCCATCGACCCGGAGATCACGGAAAACGAATTGATAGAACTTCGAGCACTGGTCGAATGCATGCTGTGGACGGGGCAATCGCTTCAGCAGTGCCTTGCCCTGTCTGTGTATACCGATGGCACAACGCCACCGGATTCGGATCTGTCCCTACGCATACTCGACGATCCGACTCGCAACACAACCAGTGCTATCTGGCGTGTGCGGGCATTGCGGCCACCATATCACTCGCAGATAGACTCTCCGCCAGGTGATCGCGAACGCGAGGAGTTTCTCGAATTCACAGATTTGTACGGCGCTCATTGGGTGATTCGAAATGTGTTGAAGAGGACAGCCTCTGTATCGGGTGATCCGTTGCCTGAAGAGCCAGTGCGGCTCTTCAAGCGCAACCCACAATGGTATGTGAAGGAACTGAAGGCACTGCTCAGCAGAATCGACGAGACCGGTCGAGTCACTGCCGCACGGCTGAGCAGAGTGGTGTTCCAGCGCATTGTCGAGAGTTCCGGTGGCGATATAGTAGCCGCCGCCATTATTACCCGCACCGATCACTCCCTGGCATCTGTTCGGCTCTTCTACTCGACGCCTTCTGCCAAGCGCCTCGTGGCCCTGCACAAGGTTGCTATGATGAGCCTGGTTGAAGATCTGGCCCGGGCTGGATTTAGACGCACTGTCACTTCTCCGCTAACGTTGCCGCGCGTCGGTTTCTCGGTCGGTAGTCGCATGAGCCCGACGATCGACGCTATCCGTCAGGCGATGGAGACGATGAAGCGCAGGATTCTGCGACAGGTCCAGCTGTTCGATCACGACCATAAACTCGATGAGTTTGTTGCCAAGCACAACGAGTATTCCCTGTACTGTGTCTGGATGCAGATGTTCAGCGTGGGCACGCGCGGAATCCTGACTCCCTATGTCCATCTCAGCGCATTCGACGAGGCGACGCACCTGGCGACCATCGCTGACAAGGATCGCGGCGACGGCTACAAGCGCAGGCTGATCTGGGTTCCGGACTCTGTCTGGAGGCAGATGCAGCACTATGAGCGGTATCTGCATCGCATCCATGCGTGTCATGACCTTCCGAAGCCGTCGCGGAGGTTGCCTTGCTACTTTTTGCGACTGCGCGGCAAGAAGCTCCAGATGGTAAGGATACGCCCGGTAACGATCCGGCGAATTATTGGGAGCAGATTCCCGTTTCCCGCCAATTTTCCACGTCGTTTTATGCGGACGGAATTCCTCGAAACCGCTGTCGAGCCATCAGACGCTGCCGAGGGTGTATGTCCGCCGGAGTTTGTGGACTGCTGGATGGGCCACCACTTCCGCGGTGAAGAGCCGTGGGGTCCATACTCCTCCTTTTCGTTTGTGCGTTACCTGCGCGAACTGAACTCCCGCCTGGAGCCGATGCTCGCGCGTCTCGGTTTCGAGCCGATTTCGCTGGAGCCACTCGCATGACAGAAGGCACCGCATCTCCGCTGCCCGCCATCGAAGACGCACTAGAGCAAGCCGCTCACCTCGATCTGACGCGAACACAGAGGGAGACGCTTGGCAAACTCCGGGAATTTTTCATGCAACACGAGACTCGCGTCGGACACATTCTGCTAGGCAGCAGGCAGGGACGCTGGTCGGCTCGGGATATGCGCCGAATGGAGTGGCTGATCGAGCGTGAGTTCGACGATCCGGCAACGATTCGCAATATGCTCCTTGTGCTGCGCACGGTCGTTTCATCCTGGGCCATGCGCCATCTTCAGGCTGTTGCATTTCCGCGTATTCCAGTTCTGCCGCAATATGCCAAAAATCCTATCCCCGACGATCTGGCCCGCCGACTCTGCCGCTACAGGGAGTGGAGGCATTGGCTCGATCACTGGCTGGAGGGCGGCAGCGCGAACGACTCTGTTCGATATCGTCCGATTGAAACACCGGTCCCGGCGGTAGTATCGGCCATTCTCTACGGCGGGCTGTGCAGCCGTGAATCCGTCATCGCCCTGGTGCGGGCCATGCGCGATCTTCTCACCCATACTTCCGCAGCAAATCAGGGATGCTTTGTCGATCTGCGCCTGACCCTTCCCAGAACGCACATCACCGAGTATCGGGCCTGGCAGCCCGACCCTGTGACCACCTGCCTGTTGCTGCGTACCGCCCCCTCCGCGGTCGATGCTCTGCTGGCGCCAACCGATCCTGCGCTACCGGACTGCGGCCCGAACGACCGGGAGATAGCGCACAGGCTAAGCGCACTGATTCACGACGCGATCATGCAGAATCCGATCAACAATGCCAAATGTCAGCTCGGTGGCATGAGCGCTCTGCTTCGAGCAGCGCAAGCCGTCATCTCTGTCCACCTTCCACCAATCCTGGCCAGCTACGCGAGTCGAAAGATCGTCGCGTACTCCGTTCCGATGGAGACAATTCGGCGTGTTACCGCTCTCGACTGGTACGACAACCCGTATTATGCAGCCGACGATCCACCACGCGCTTCCTCGCGGCTTCCGCGCCGACCGGAGAATCCGCACATCGAAGCAGAGATCATCCCCGACTGGCTTACGGATCTTCGGGCAAAACTGCGCAGCAAAGATCGGGAGCATCTGCGCACGGCATGCTCCACCCTTGCCAACGATTCCAGCCACTCGCCGCTCTCTCGCCGCATCGCGGATTTCACCCTGGCTCTGCTCACGCAGCGCAGTCAAGCAGACAAGCTGCGCTCCGTCCGTTCAATCCGTGCCACGGTTCTTGAGGTGGCCATCAGCATCAGTCCCTTTCTCCCGGATGGAAACGACCCAGCGGAACTTTCGAGTGAGCAATTGGAGCAACTCTACACGCTTGCCCTGCTGAGTCGGGGAGGCAGCGAAGACGCCACATCAAGAAAGGCCAGAATAACTCGCGCTCTGCGGGCATTCGATTACTACCTTCGATCCCGCTGTGACCAATCGGCCCACAGGCAGTCCGTGCTGCGTGGTGGCCCGATGGAAATCCTCGGGGCCGTGGATGTGAACCTGCTTGCGCCAGACGAGTATGCGCAGGTTCTCGACCGGATCGACCAGGATTTTGAGCTGAGAAAAAGCCCACAACGGCTGAAGATTGTTCGATTGCTGGTAATCCTCGGCTATCGATGTGGTCTGCGTAGACTGGAAGCCTTACACATGAAGATGCGTGACCTTCTGTTTGCGAACATGGACGATCCGGCAGGCGATGTCGAACTGCTGATCCGCCCGTCGGAATCGCACCGCCTGAAGAGCAATCACGCCAGACGTCGTCTGCCACTGCACATACTGCTCGACCCCGAAGAACTCGCCGAGCTAAAAGCCTGGCACAGCGAACGTACCTGTCAGCATCTGGTCCAGCCATCAAATTACCTCTTCGGCTTGCGCGAACATGGTGAGGTCGCGGCTGTGCTGCCACAGACCATCTTCCATACCATCCACGCAATTCTGCGCGAAGTCACCCGTACCGGCAACTCAACCCACCCCATGCACTTTCATCATCTTCGGCACGGATTCTGCACCTTCAGCTTTCTGCGGCTAATGCTCGACGATCTTGCAGATTCCTCCCAAGCTCTGTCTGCCTTTCCATGGCTCGCCAAACTGGTTCAGCAGCCCATTGCCGAGCGCCTGTACCGCCATCGTTTTACGACTCGGAAACACGCCTATCTCATCGCCGGATTCATGGGCCACGGATCGCCTTCGACTTCAATGATCTATACGCATTACCCCAT
>JAJZDO010001119.1 GCA_021805955.1 Acidobacteriota bacterium | reverse complement strand
TTGATCCCGCGGAACTGGAAAGCCTTCGCACCGCGGGTTGGTTTCGCCTACGACATCGGCGGTAATGGAAAGAGCGTGGTTCGCGGAGCCTACGGCATCTTCTATGGCTTCCCCGAAGGACTGCTCTACCAGCGCACCGACGCAACGCAGCCGATCGATTTGTATCTCAACATTCCCGCTCCGCCAGCCTGGGATAACATCTACTCGAACTTTCCCGGCGGCTCACCGTTCCCGCGTGCCCACGTCTCCAAGAGTCAGTTCGCCACGTATCAATTCCTTCTGCCCGTCTCGGGCGGCGTGCTCGATCCACATTCGAAAGTTGCTTACACGCAGAACTACAATCTGACGATTGAGCAGCAGCTCGGGAACAAGATGGGATTGTCCCTGGCGTATGTTGGCGACCACAGCGAGCACATCATGGGTTCGCGCCAGTTCAACCCGGCCGTCTATATCCCCGGCAACTGCGGTACGCCGCCCAAGCCTTGCTCTACGGTCGGCAACGAAAATTCCCGCCGGCTGTTTCCAGGTCTGGGAGCGATGGAAATCGCGCAGGACTACGAATATGAAGAGTTCAACTCGCTGCAGGCTAACCTGGTGCGCCGGCAGTCGAACGGACTCACACTGCTGACGAACATCACCTGGTCGAAGACGATTGACAACACTTCGAGCGCGACGGAAGGGAACACCGGACCGCCGAATCCGTTTAACCTGCAGAGCGGCCGCGGGCCTGCGGATTTCGACCAGACCATCCGCTACGTTCTTTCAGCGAACTACGTATTTCCGAAGTACAACGTGCAGGGCTGGAAGAGCGCTCTTGCGAATAACTGGCAGGTCAATGGGATTCTTAGCCTCGACACCGGCTATCCGTTTACAGTCGTGAGCGGTTCGGATCGGTCACTGTCGGGCATCGGCAACGACTACGCCGATGTTGTTGGAAATCCCACTCGCCCGGCCGGCGTCAACAAAATCCAGGAATGGTTCAATGTTGACGCGTTCAAACCGGCGGCCACGGGAACGTTTGGCGACGAACATCGCAACCAACTACGCGGGCCGAGCTACGCCGATCTTGATCTGTCGGTTTTCAAGGATCTGTTTAAATTCTCGCGGGTCCAGGGACAGTTTCAGGCGGAGGCGTTCAACGCTCTGAATCACACCAACCTGGGGCTTCCAAATGCGTCCATCGCCGGAGCAAACTTCGGACGTATCACGCAGACTGTCCAGGGAGGAACCAACAACAATGCTGGTTCACCCCGGGTGTTTCAGTTTGCGATGAAGGTGACTTTCTAGAAAAGATGCATTCCATTGAAACGGGCGGTCCCGCGCATGGGCCGCCCGTATTTTTTTGAACGCAGGTGGCAGGGGAGGAGGTGGCTGTCGCTTTATAGCAATCTCAATGTTGCTGCAGAGTAACGTTCGTCATTCTGAACGAAGCGAAGAATCCGGGGATTGGCTTTTCTCCGCAATACAAATACAGAGATCCTTGGCTACGTCAGGACGACGGCCCTTTTGATTTGTGTGCACTCCATGCCAATCAGGCAGAACGCTTCAGTAGGCGGGGTGGATTAATGGCTTGCCGGTCAGAGCTCGCGCCACATCTTCGCAGACTGCGTAGGTGACGCGCTCCTGCGCTTCATGCGTGAAGGCCGCAATGTGCGGCGTCAGCAGCACGTTCGGCATGGATTCAAGCTCAGCAACGACGGGCGGCTCTTTCGAGCGGACATCGAGGGCGGCGCCGGCAATCGTGCGCTGTTTGAGTGCCTCAATTAGATCGCCCTCATGGACAACCTCTCCGCGCGCCGTGTTAATAAAGAATGCGCTGGGCTTCATTTTCGCGAAGCGAGCAGCATTCAGCATCCCCATCGTTTGGGGCGTGGACGGCAGATGACACGAGACGAAATCCGATTGTGCCAGCAGGTCGTCCAGGCTTGTGAGCTCGGCCTGTAGTTCCCGCAACAGGACGTTATCCCGGCTCAAAAACGGGTCATGCGCCACAATCCGCATGCCAAAAGCCTGCGCGCGCCGCCCTGTGAGGAAGCCGATCTTGCCGGCTGCGATTATGCCCAGCGTTTTGCCGTAGAGTTCGGTGCCCACGAAGGCGTGGCGATTCCAATGTCCCGCCTTTGTGTCAGCATCGGCTGTGGGAATCATTCGAGCCAGGCACAGCATCATGCCGAGTGCTATCTCGGCCACGCTGATTGCATTCTGGTCCGGCGTATAGGCGACGGGGATGCCGTGCTGTCTGGCGGAGGCGACGTCAATGTTGTCGAGCCCGATGCCGGCGCGCCCAATCACCTTCAGCCCGCTGGCTGCAGCCATCAGCTGCGCGTCAACCTTTGTCTGGTTGCGGACGATGAGCGCCCGAAAGTCCGGAATTTTTTTCAGAAGGGTTTCGGGGGACTTCCACAGCTCCGGCGCAAATTCAACGCTGAAGGTCTGGCTGAGCGCATCGACGGCGGCTCCGCGAATATTTTCGCTGATCAAAATATCTGGCATAGGTTAGTCGCCGATCCCGCTCAGCGCAAACGGCACATGCAGCCGCGTGCACCACTGTTTAATCTCGCTCAACGTCTCTGCCGAAACGGGTACACCGGCGGCTTCGTTCTTCGCCGCATTTCGCGCGGAGCGCTCGCCGGGAACCAGAATTTCTTCGACGCCCTCGCGCTTTCTCGAACCCTTTATAGCATCGATCATGGCATCGGCCCGCGCCTCAAATTCCGCAGGATCAAGGAATGCAGCGATGTCGAACAGGCAGAAGAAATGCCCTACATCCTGCTTGCGGTCCAGATTTTTGTACATGGAACCGATCGCCGGGCCGACCGCCGCGCCCGAGAGGACGCTGCTGAACATCTCGACCATCAGAGCAAGCGCATAGCCCTTGTGGCCGGCCATTGTCAGCACGGTGCCAAGCAACGCCTGGCTGGGATCGGTCGTAGGCTGTCCGGCGGGATCGAGAGCCCATCCCAACGGAATTGGAACCTTCTTCTTCTGGGCTGCAATGATGTTGCCGCGGGCCACCGTGGACGTGGAAAGATCGACTTTCACCGGATAGCCTTTGCCGGTCGGGAACGACGCCGCGATGGGATTGGTCCCAAAGAATGCGTCGTAGCCGCCCTCGGGAGACATCGCGGGTTCGCAGCCCGTCATCGCCAGCAGAATAAAACCTTGCTGCGCGGCCAAATTGCAATAGAACGAAACCGCGCCGAAGTGTTGTGAATTCCGGAGCGTCGCTGCAGCCACGCCATGTTCACGGGCTAGCGGCATCAGCAGGTCAAGCGTCTTCCGCGCCTGCACCTGTCCCAGGCCGTTGCCGGCGTCAAGCGCCAGGACGCCGCCCTTGCGGCGTATCACCGACAGTGCGGCATCGGGAACAATCAGGCCGCGCTGCATGCGTTCCAGGTAAATGCTCAGCCGCGTCAGGCCATGGGTCGCCGTCCCGTGGAGATCGGCATCGACCAGCGCTTCTGCGAACATTGCAGCGTCCACGGACGGAACACCGGCCGCGGACGCCAATTGTGCTGCGAGTTGTTGCAGTTCCTGTCTGGGATATCTGTCCATGCAAACCAGCGAGCCGGTGAACCCGGGTTACGCGCTCCGGTACAGCTTGGTCATGACAAACTCCCGATGGCCCAGCGCCTCGGCTGCGGTCAGGCGTCCGTTTGCTGTGCGAACCACCATCTCAATCAGCGCGTCTCCCGCCTGGTCAAGCGTCATCTCGCCCTGCAGGATCTTCGACACGTCCAGATCGATGTGTTCTGTCATAGTGGCGACTGTCTTCGGATTGCCCGAGAGCTTGATGACCGGTTCAATGGGATTGCCGATGACATTGCCCTGACCGGTAGGGAACAGGTGAATGACGGCCCCGGACGCGGCCCAAAGCGTGACTGCCTCAGCAGCGGCGCTGGAGGTATCCATGAACCACAGGCCCTTGTCGGCCGGTGCCTCCGCCGGTTTCAGGCAGCCGACGAACTTTGTCTTTTTACCGAGCTTCTCGACGTTGCCCAGTGCCTTTTCTTCAATCGTCGTCAGTCCGCCGGCAATATTGCCTTTCGTTGGCTGAGACTCCGAGAGGTCGTCTTTTTTCTGGTTGAATACGAGCTTCGTGTAGTCCTCGAACGCTTCGAAGAACTGTTTCCGCACCGCATCGTTCGCGGCCTTGGCAGCAACAATGTGCTCCGCGCCCGTCAGCTCGCTGGTTTCGCCGAACGAAGCGGTGCCACCCTCGGCACAATGCTTGTCAATCAGATTGCCGACGGTCGGGCAGCTCGAAAGGCCCGTGGTCGTATCTGACTCGCCGCACTTCACGCTGATATACAGTTCGCTCAGGTCGCATTCTGTGCGCTGCAGTTCGGAGGCCCACTGCGAGTATTCTTTCGCTTTGTAGGACGCGTCGGCAATGGTGCGAATGTCGCCCTTACCTTCAATCGAGAATCCTGTGACTGGCTTGCCCGTCGCTGCAATGCCGTCGACAATGCGCTTGGTCCAACCCTGCTCAATGCCGATCACAATCACGGCCGCCACATTGGGATTGCTGCCGGTGCCGATCATGGTCCGGAAGAAGAGGTCCAAATCCTCACCGAACTGCAGCCGTCCATAGGCATGCGGCAGCGCCAGCGTGCCTTTGATGTTGTTGGCGACGGCTTCGCAGGCCGCATTGGAGATATCGTCCACCGGCAAAATCACGACGTGATTCCGGACACCGACGCGACCGTTTTCACGGCGGTACGCCCAAACCTTACGCTGCGCCATCTAAGCCCACCTCTTGGTCTTCAGGTTGTGAATGTGTACATGCTGGCCGGCCCGTATCGGCTGTACCACTTTGCCGATCACACATCCGTATTTGGTCACGGAATCACCCACGGCAAAATCCCTCAGGA
>JAJZDO010000700.1 GCA_021805955.1 Acidobacteriota bacterium | reverse complement strand
GGAGAATAATCGAGGCCAGGATCAGTCCGATGAGAATCGCATCCCGCACGCTGGTAATGGAATCGCGAATAAGCGTCGACTGATCGTAAAACGGTTCGATATGTACGCCAGCAGGAAGTGTTTTGCGGATGCTGGCAACCTCTGCCGCTACCTCATTCGACACACCGAGCGCGTTCGAGCCAATCTGGCGCATTACATTCAAGAGCACCGCAGGTTTTCCATCTGCGGTGACAATCGTATATAGCGGTTCGGTCGAATCTTCGACTGTGGCCAAATCGCCGATCTGGACTGGCACGCCGTCGGACGTGGTCTTCACCATGACATGCGCCAGCTCTTCGGCAGAATGCACCTGTCCACCGACCAGGCCCAGCAGCAGCTCATGATGACTCTGGTACAGACCGGGCGATTCAATCACGTTGGTGCGTGCAATGGCGCTGAGCAGATCATCGATCGTAGTTTTCGTCGCCAGCAGCTTCGCAGGATCGGGAACAACCTGCACTTCAGGAATTTTGCTGCCCTGCACCGTCACCTGGCTAACGCCCGGCAGCCGGTTCATACGGGGCTTCAATTCGTACTCCGCCATTTCCCACAGGTCGGTCTGCGGCATGGTGTCGGAGGTCAAACTGTAGCCGAGGATCGGGAATGACGCAAAACTCAATCGATTGGTGGTGATGACTGCAGTGGCTGGAAGGTCCTGACGAATCTGCGAGACCGCCGAGTTCACCATCTGTAGAGTGGAAACCATATCCACATTCCAGTTGAAGAACAGATCGACTTCGGCCTCTCCGCGGCTGGTGATGGAACGCACGGTCGCCAGTCCAGGCACGGTATTGATGGCGTTTTCTACCGGGCGCGTAATGGTGACTTCCATCTGCTCGACCGGCATTACGCCGTTATCGATGCCGATGATGACACGCGGAAAACTGGTGTGCGGGAAGACCGCTACCGGCATCTGAAAGGCGAAATAGCCCCCGGCAAACGCTGCGATCAAGGTAAAGAAAATGATGGTCCGCGAGTGACGCACGACCCAGAATGGCTTTTGCTGCTTTGTTTTTGGAGCGGCCATCAGTCCGCGCTCCCCGCAGTTGGTTTGTCGGGGCTTTCCGGTTGAACTATCCGAACATGCGTGCCCTCATCGAGCCCATAGGCTCCGACTGTGATGACCTGGTCGCCCGGTTTAATGCCGGAGAGAATTTGAGTGTCCTCGCCCGAGACCGCGCCTACTTTGATTTCATGAGGGTGCGCGATATTGTCCGCTCCGACCACCATGACATGTTTGCCGCCGCCTTCGTCTTCTATTACAGAAGCGGTGGGCACGACCAATGCATTGGAAATCGTGCGGGCTGTGATGGCAACCTGTACGGGCGTGCCGGCCTTCAGTTGATTGTCCTTGTTGTTGATCTTGACCCAGACTTCGACCGTCGTAGAGCCGGGATCGAGCGCCGGGCTGACCAGCATCACTGTACCGGGCACAGGGGTCGGTATTCCCGGCACCGTTACCTGCGCATCTGCCCCCACGGGCATTCCCTGCACCTGTGCCTGCGGCAGATGCGCTTTTGCGACCAATACGGAGGTATCCATCACGGTCAGCAGCGGCGCACCGGCATTGGCCATCTCTCCCTCGTAGAGGGGGCGCTGCGTCACATAACCATTCAAGGGGCTGCGAATCTCGGAATATGCCAGCGTAGCTGCGGACTGATCGTATTGTCCTTGCGCCTGATGGAGTTGTCCGGCGGCGCTCTCCAGTTCCGCTGTCCGATTGATTTTTTCCAGTGCCGTCAGATGGCGCTGAGCCGTTTCATAGGCAACTTTCGCCTGTACCAGCGCGACATGGGCCTGGTCGACATCTCGACCTGGCAATGCACCTTCCGCAAAAAGTTTTTTACGGCTGGCGTAGATCTGCTGCTGCAAATCTATCTCCGCTTTTGCCTGTCCCAGATCCGCCTGCGCTTTTAGTACTTCCTGCGGTACAGTGGCTTTGGTAATGGTTTGGTATTGTGCCTTGGCCTGTTGATACTGCCCATCGCTGCTGAGTGCTGCGCCCGCCAGGTCCTTGTTTTCCAGCACTGCTAACAGTTCACCTTTATGGACCTTGTCGCCACGCTGCACGTAAAGGTGCGCAATCGGTGCGCTGATCTTCGGCGCCAGAATGGCCTGGTGCAATGCCACCAGCAAGGCTTCGCCCTGAACCACGATAGGAACGTCTGCCCGGCGCGCCGTGACTGCCTGCACGCTCACCACGGTTGGGAGCGCTTTGTCAGCGCCGCCGCAGCCTGCAATTGGCACCACGGCCAGCAGCCACGCTACCGGCAAAGCTGCTGCGACAAATCTCTGCTTCCGAACAACAGGGTGCGCTTGCATGAATGCGTGTCCGTTCCCTTTCAAGGCAGTTTTCCCGTTAAGCGTTCCAGGTTGGCGCGCGCCACGTGGTAGCGAACTGCGCCATCTGCGGCCATCGTTTCAGTTGCCAGATATGTGTTCTGCGCATCGACGACCTCAACGACTGTGGCTTCCCCTGCCTGATATCGCAAGGTGCTCAAGTGCAGGCTGTCTCGCGCTTGCTCTACACTTTGGGTGAGAGAGGCAAAGGCCGTTGCCGCAGTGGTCAGTTCACCATAAGCGGCGTGAAGTTGAGCGATCAGTTGCCGCTGCGTCAGGTCGAGAGATGCGCGCGCCAACTGCCGACGCAACTCACTCTGCTTGACGTGACTATGAGTTGCAAACCAGTCCCAGACGGGAATATTGATCCCGGCAGAGGCAGAGTAGCCGAGAAACCTTTCCCCGTTTGGGCCGATTCTTGCGAACATCGGAGCGTCCAGGCCGTAGTTGTAGTCGAACGAAACAGTAGGCAGATATCCCGCGCGCGAGGCGAGCACGTCGGCATCCGAGGCCTTCACGTCCGCCATGGCGCTGCGCAACTCTGGATTTGCCGCACCGGCCAGGGCTTGCACCTGATTCTCATCGGGTAAAGGGGTCGTGGCGCTCAGCGAATCTGCGAGCGTGTAGGGCGTCGTGGGATCGGGGAAAAGCAATACCCCCAGCGCTTCGCTTGCTTCGCTTGCAGCAAGGGTTGCGTCCGCCTGGTCGCGCTGCCGCTGCTCCAGTTGCAACTCCGCTTTCAGCACGTCGGAGTGCGCCACTTCACGTCCTGACTCCAACTTTTTTGTCAGGCTGACAAAGTTCTGCGCTTCCTGGGCGGCCTCCTGCGCGGCCTGTAGCTTGCGGTCCGCGGCGAGTACGGAATAGTACGCCTGCGTGACGACTGCAACCAATCCACGCGAGGCAATCTCCGCTTCCGCCTTTGTCCGTAAAGCCAGTGCCCCTGCCTGTCGATACCGCGCCACGGATGCAAGGCTTAAATCTTCAGCGGCTGCGAATTGGCTGATGTATTCATGGACCGCGTTGTTGGCAATGAAAACAGGGCCAGATTCGTTTGGAAGAGTGCCGCCAAACGGCCTGCCATTGGATTCCGTAAAGAGATATTGGCCGATAATGCTCGCCTGCGGCAGCAGTGCAGAACGTGCAATCGAGCGGTCATAACCAGCGCTTTTCGCCGCGGCCTTGGCGGCCAGCAGTGTCGGTTCAATTTTTAGCGCGCGCTGTTCCGCCTCCGCCAGCGTGATCTGGAGGGGTGGCGTACTGGCTTGCGAGTTGGAGAGATTCACAGTCGCTTGTAGGGGAGTTGCAGAACTCTGCTGGGCTCTCAAGTGCCATGGCAATATGAGGGCCTGCCCCACAGGCAACACGAGGCTCAGGAAGGCAATTTTCCTTATGCCTCGCATTGAACCACCTTAACTGATGATATCGGATGGGTACTCTGCATTCCTTATCTATTATGCGGAAAAAACCTGAAATTTATCTGAAGGCATTCCGGTTCCTTATAGATGCTAGTGGGTCGGTTTGTTGAGCACCTCGGTAGCTTCTATGGGGAGAGGCTTGTTCGCCAGCGAAAGGAGCATGCTCACCTGCCACATCTGGGTTTCAGTGAGTAGCGATTGAAAGGCAGGCATACCGGTAAGCCGTATTCCATTCTTCACCTTCCAGTAGGTTTCTCCGACTGGATCATCGCTGACCCCAACCACACCGTTTTTATGTTTCTCCCAAAGGTCCGGGGCGCGTGGGTACATCGTCTTCCCAAATGGCGATGCTTGATCTTGCAACCCGTGGCAAGCTGCGCAGTCTTGATTGTATATACGTGCACCAGCACCTAGGTTCGCATCGTTTTGGTCGAGGGGACTGCTCTTCGGCATTTCCCGGTGAATACGCGTGTGACGCGGAATCCGGACAATTTGAGCTTCAAATGGAAAAGGTTTGTCCGCAACCGTAACAGGAGGATTGCCAAATGCTAAAAAGAGATAGCCAAACGTTGGTATCAACAGCAGCGCAGCCACAAATCCGATAAAACCAGCGGTTAACCGATTCATATGTACTTTAATCCTCCAGGAATTGCTCTTTGAGATTTCGATCCTTCATGTTCTATACGGATTCTACCTTCACAGGGAGAAGGTTGCGTGTACCAAACTGTTCTGCCGGAAAATCTGTTTATTGTTTTAGAACTATGCTTTTCATTCACGTGCCAAGTTTGGCGTGGATAGCTCACGCACTCAGTTTAAGCTGCGGACTATGAAGAGGTAATGAAGCGAAGATTTATTTTTTCAATTAACGAAGATACCATGTGTGCGCCGAAAAAATCTAGTGTTCAGGGTTTTCAGCAGGAAGGTATAAATACTTCATAAGCGCTATGCGAAGCTCGTCTTGTGCGGCGCAGCCGGTGGTAGCACTTTTAATGCAATGAGCCGGCGTCGAGCGGAAGAGTGGGCAAAGTGGCGTGGTTTGGTTGCAGAGCGGAATCGGAGTGGTCGGAGCGTGGCGAC
>JAJZDO010000726.1 GCA_021805955.1 Acidobacteriota bacterium | reverse complement strand
GCGGCCACGCTGCGGGGCGTGATTGCAGGATCGCCTGAGGCTCATGGCAAACTCAGCACAATTTGGCCGGTGGAATTCGATGCCACTTTCAATTGCCGCGCGATCAGCACGAAACACACGAACATCGCCCCCAGCGCGAAGACCGGAACCAGCAAGCCGTCGCGCAACGAACCGGTGTAGGTCGCGAAAGCCTGCCGGTCATCCAGGGCAGCACCGAACCGCCCTTCCCCGCGACGGCTGACGAATTCGCCAGGCGATGTCAGCTTTGGTTTGCCGCTGCGGCCACATTAGTAGGCATTGGCGTTCTCCCTCCGAATCTTGTAACGAATGGAAATTCCGCTCCAGTACCACTGATGCAGCGAACTGTTTGGTGACATGCGTCACATCCTTTGCCCTATGGGCTTCGTACCATATTTTTCAGTACCTTCCGCAGAAAGGCACTCTTCCAGCGGGTTTCCGGGTCGAGCGCTCAAGGTCGGGCATGAAGCTATTCTGGATCACGTTGGCAGCAGGTCTGTTCCTCAGGCTGTGCATTTTGCATGCAGTCTCAGGAGCCACCGAAGTCCCGTTCGTAAGGGCTGCGCCGACCCATTCTCAAACCTACCCGGCCATTGCGTTCATTCAAGCTCCCATAGTGACAGCCAACGGACTCACAAAGCGCTTTCCGCAAGGTAGCCGTCTGGTGCGAATGACCCCTGGCGCACAGGCCGCCTCTGTGCTTCCTCTCACGCCGGAATTCTACGCTGCCTCCGACCCGCAGGTTTCCTTCGACGGAACCCGAATTCTCTTTTCTGCCCAGCGGACCAAGAGCGCACTCTGGCAGATATGGGAGATGGCAGTGGACGGGACCGGGCTGCAACAGATCACGCACTGCACAGGCGATTGCCTTCAACCCAAGTATCTGCCGCAGAACCAAATCGTCTACACGTCCGTCGATGGAAAAGGCGCACATCGCACATCAACAATCTATATCTGTCAAATAAGCGGGAAAAGCGCTCATCCCATTACATTTGGGCCAGGAAATTTTCAAGTCGAGACCGTGCTTCACAGCGGGCGAGTCGTGGTATCTGCGGAGTCGCCGCTGCTGCCGGGCGGCAACCTCCATCAATCTCGCACTCTCTTCACTCTGCGACCGGACGGATCAGGACTCACGCTGCTTCGCGACCAGGCCATGCCCAACCAGAATCGCAGTGGAGCGATAGAGCTGGCCGACGGCACCATCCTGTTTCTCCAGACGAAGAACGTGGCCGGAAATTCCGCGGGTGGACAGCTTGCATCGATCCGCCCAGGAGCGTTGCGCGCATCCGTCCTGACAGGACCTGCGGCGGCATATCAATCCGCGCAGGAGCTTCGGGTAGCAACCCTGGTCGTGGCGAGGCACGGCTCCGCACCGGCATCCGACAAGAATTTCAATCTCTATACATTCGATCTTGCCGGCAAGTCCCTGGGCGATGTGCTCTACCGAAACGCAAAGGCTTCCAGCGTGCAGGCGGTCCCATTGACGCCGCATGCGCTGCCGCGAATTTACTGGAGCATTCTCCATCCAACCGTGCAAACCGGGCGCATTCTCTGCCTCGACTCGTATATTTCACAAGATGCGCCGAATGGGCGTCTTATCGGGCGCATCGCAAGCGTTCGCGTCGTGACGCTGGAGCAACCGGGAAACCGTGAACGAATTGTGGGCGACGCGCCGGTGGAATCCGATGGATCGTTTTATGCCACGGTTCCGGCGGACGCGCCCATCCGATTTGAGCTGCTGGGACCCAAGGGAAAGATCCTGCACGCGCAGCGGAGCTGGATATGGGTGCGAAATGGCGAAGACCGCGGTTGCCAGGGATGTCATGACAGTCCGGCTCTCGCCCCGGCCAACCACTTTCCGATGGCGCTGCGGCGCTTCAATACTCCCACTCTGCTAGGCGGCGAATTGCGCGCGCAGCAGTCCGGGCGACCATGAGGGAACCGATGAGATATTTTTCGCGCCAACTCGAACCGAGAATTGCAACAGCAACGCCGCTGCTGGTGCTGGCTCTCGCCTTCGGGCTTTTTGGACAGAACTCGCCTCCTGCGCCGACCGCACCGCAGTCCCCGTTGCCGCAATTTGAGGACGTTACACAGAAGGCCGGGATTGCTTTTCGCCAGTCCTTCGGCGAAAAAGATTTGAGTTCGATTCTGGAAGGCGCAGGCTCGGGATGCGCGTGGATCGACTACAACAACGACGGCCTGCTCGATCTATATGTTGTCAGCGGTCGCTATCTTCCGGGAATCACCGATCACTCCGCGCCCGACGGCAAGGATGCTACGAATCACCTGTATCGCAACAATGGCAACGGAACCTTCACCGATGTCACGGCCCAGGCCGGAGTCGCCGGGAAGGGTTTTGGCGTTGGCGTTACCGCAGGGGATTTCGACAACGACGGCAATGAAGATCTGTACGTCACCAACTACAACTCCGCCATTCTGTACCACAACAACGGCAATGGAACGTTTACAGACGTTACGGAAAAAGCAGGCGTGGAAAATCCATTCTTCGGGACTGGCGCAGCTTTTGTCGATTACGACCGCGACGGCAAGCTGGATCTTTTCGTCGGCAATTATCTGAAGTTCGATCCAAATTACCGGCAGTATTACACCGCCCAACATTATCCGGGGCCGCTCGGCTACGCGCCGGAGACCAACCGGCTGTTTCATAACAACGGAGACGGCACCTTCACCGATGTATCGAAGTCCTCCGGAATTGCCAGTCAGCCGGGACGGGCCATGGGGATCACGGTCGAAGACTACGACAACGACGGATGGCCGGACATCTACATCGCCAACGATACGATGCCGAGCTTCCTCTACCACAACAACCACAACGGGACCTTCACCGATGTCGCTCCCGATTTGTACGTCGCCTATGGACAAAACGGCGAGGCATCCACCGCCATGGGTCCCATTTTTGGAGACTACAACAATGATGGCTGGCAGGACCTGTTTGTCTCTGACGCCCACTTTCACCGCTTCTACCAGAATCCCGGCAAGGCGGGAGGCGCATTTCAGGATGTGACGAATGCCTCCGGCGTGGGAGCCGTCTCCGGCCAGTTTGTCGGCTGGGGAGATGGCTTTTTCGACTTCGACAACGATGGATGGAAAGACCTCTTCATCGTGAATGGCGGCATGGTGTGGCTGGTTCCCATGCCCAGTTCCCTGCTGCGCAACATTGGCAACGGAACGTTCACCGATGTCTCCCTGCACGCCGGAGATTTCTTTCGGGAGCAAATTGTCGGGCGCGGGGCCTGCTTCGCCGACTATGACAACGACGGATATATCGACGCGTTTGTGACCAGCCTTGGCGGCAAGGGCATTCTGCTGCACAACACGCCCCCTCCGGGAAAACGGAACCACTGGCTGACGATCAAGCTGGTGGGCACCCGCAGCAATCGGGATGGCTACGGCGCGAGTCTGGAGGCCGTGGCAGGCACGTTGCACCAGTTTGTCCAATCGACCTCCGAAAGCGGCTATCTATCCCAGAGTGATCCCCGTCCGCATTTCGGCCTGGGTTCGCACATCGAAGTCGATACGTTGATTATCCATTGGCCCAGCGGGACAGTACAGACACTGAAGAATGTCCGCGCCGACCAAATCCTCACCGTGACGGAACCGCAGCCCACCAACAGCGCCGAGACAACCGGAAGCAGGAAGGTGCCATGAAGGTCTGTTCCGCAAGTTCGGCCATCGGAGGCAGCCGCCTACTCAATCTACTGGCAGGCATCGCGGCGTTGGCCATGGTCTTGGTCTCGGCCACGGCGATCATGTGGCAACCTCCCGTTGCCAAAGCCTCTCCACAGACAATCGACTCGGATTCCGGCAGCTACATTCCGCGAACACAGTATCTAAGCCCGGTGGCCATGAAGCTTTCTCTGAATGGCCGCTGGCTGTATATCGTCTGCGAGGACAGCGAACAGGTCCTGGCGGTGGATACCTACTCCCGGCGGGTGGTACGACGGGCTCGCGTGGGCAGGATGCCAAGAGGAATCGCCCTTTCGCCCGATGGCAAAACTCTCTACGTCTCGAACGAAAACAGCGATACCGTCTCGGAAATTGACGCGGAGACATTCCAGATTCGCCGAACGCTCCCCGTCGGCTGGAGACCTGTCGGTCTGACTACAGACCGCGCCGGAAAAGTTTTGTACGTGGCCAACACGCTGGGCGATGACATCTCCCTTGTGGATCTCAACTCCGGGCGAGAATTCAAACGGCTGCAGGCGGGACATTATCCGGAATACATAGCTCTTTCGCGCGACGGCACTCGCATCTACGTTGCGAACCTGCTGGCACGCATTGCGCCGGCCGATCAACCGCCGGTGTCTGAGTTGACCGTCATCGACACCAGCCATCAGGTAGTGGCTGCGCGCGTCAACGTGCCGGGAGCAATCCAGATGCGGCACATCGCGGAGTTGCCACCCTCAGCCGGCGGATATCTCCTGGTCCCGTTCATGCAGCCAAAGAACTTGAATCCTCTGGTCCAGATTCAGCAGGGATGGTACCTGACGCATGGCCTGGCGGTGATTCGACCCGCGGTTGCCGCCGCCGATGGCCCGCAAAAATACAAAGTATCTGAAGTCCTGCTGGACGACATCGATCATTACTATGCCGACGGCTTCGGCGCTGCAGTCACCCCCGATGGACGATGGGCGCTGGTGACCGCCTCCGGAGCCAACGTCGTTTCTGTCGTCGACACTGCCATGCTTCGCCACCTGCTGCTGCATACTCCTCCGGCTCGGCAACAGGAACTGGCGAATCGACTCGATTCCGCCAGTCACTTCGTTGCTGAGCGCTTGTCCGTGGGGCGAAATCCGACCGATGTCGTTGCGTCCCCGGATGGCCGCTTCGTGTAT
>JAJZDO010001047.1 GCA_021805955.1 Acidobacteriota bacterium | reverse complement strand
ATCCCAATCTGATGGAGCAGTTGATCGAGCTGTATCAGCATCGCCTGTTTCGCTATCTGCTGTTTTTGACCGGCAACCGCGACCTGTCGCAGGACCTTTTCCAGGAGACCTGGCTACGTGTTTTGGAGCGCGGCTCGCAATACAACGGGCGGGCACGGTTCGACACATGGATGTTTACCATAGCACGCAACCTGATGATCGACCACACCCGCAGGCGAGTGATGGTGAGCCTGGACGAAGCGGGCGAGAACGACACCAAGCGCGAGGCTGAGCGGCCCATGGAGATTGCCGCCGATACGCCTTCCCCATTCGACCATTTCCAGTCGCGGGAGCAGGCGGCCCACGTCGGGCAGGCACTGCTTGGCCTGCATCCGCTGTACCGGGAAGTGCTGGTGTTGCGCTTTCATGAGGACATGTCGCTGGAAGAGATTGCCCATGTCAGCAGCGCGCCCCTTTCCACCGTCAAGTCGCGCCTGTATCGTGGTATGGCGGCGCTGAGGCCCGCGCTGGAAGCCGGCCGCGAGGTGCAGCCATGACCATGCTTGATGGACAGAAGATAGTTACGTCTGGACCGCTGGGCAAATCGGACAGCGCGGTTGCCGGACTTTCTCCACTGCTGGAACAAGATTTTTCCGCCGCAATGTTGTCGGTAGGCGGCGTGGCCGACCGGAATCTGGTTTGCCGGACCCAGCGCCGCGTCCGCCAACAGGCCATGGAGATCGCGGAACGCCGCCAGCGCGCCCGCCACGGCGTTGGGCTGACGATCCTCGTGTTTTCCCTGTTGTTGCTTGTGCTGACTCCAGTGGTCTGGAGCGGGGCCCAGTTGCACGCAGGCTGGCAGCACTTTTCCGACTCGGAGATGCAATTTGTCTATATGATGGGTTGGCTGTTCCCGGTCACGCTGGCCGGGTTGGTTCTGGGATTTCTTCGCACGCGCGCAAGCGGAGGCCCACGCAGGATCGACCACCGCGTGACTTCTCGTCTCGATTCGATGGTCCGATAAAGGAAGCGTTTTCGACACGCCATGGCTCGCAGCGATACAACCACGTCGTTTTCCGTCAGCGAAGAACTCAAGCTGATTCCTCGCTGGTCGATCGTGCTCGCCTTCGTGGGCTTTCTTGGCATCCAGTATCTGTTCTTCTTCGTCCTGCATCATCATCACAGCAGCCCCATGGCGTTCCACGTTTACCTGGGGACCTCCTGGGGCGCGCTGGTCGCCGTCTACGTACTGATGATCGGATACATCAGCCAGGACGCGCCACGCCGCAACATGGGCAAGTGGCTTTGGATCCTTCTGTGCATCGTTTTGCAGGGCGGCATCGGCCCGGTGATTTATTTTCTTCTGCGGCAACCGGTGCTGTCGCAATGTCCATGCTGCGGCACCTGCATTGAAAGCAGCTTCCACTTCTGCCCGCAATGCGCCTACCAGGTCTCGCCAAGTTGCGGCCAGTGCCACGACAGCGTGCGCATCACCGACCTGCATTGCACCCACTGCGGGCACGATCTGGCGGATGACAATACGCCTGCGCGCCTGCGCGCCTACGGCAACTGATTCGCATCTCCGCGCGTCCCTTCCGAAAGCTTTGTCTTTTACTCCTAAAAACTTTTTCCCTGGATGTACAGTGGTTAACGTATGACGATTCGCGCATTGATCGTAGACGACGAACAGCTGGCACGCGAGGAGTTGGAATATCTACTGCGCCGCAGCGATGAAGTTCAGGTAGTGGCCCAGGGCAAAAATGGCGTGGAGGCCGTTGAATTGATCCGCGCCCATCAGCCAGACGTTGTTTTCCTCGACGTACAGATGCCTGGACTGGACGGTTTTGCGGTCTTGAAAAAACTGCTCGACAAGGGCCGCAAAGTTCCCTTGCCGAACATCGTTTTCGCGACTGCGTTCGACCAGTATGCAGTCCGCGCTTTTGAAGTGAATGCCGTGGATTATCTTTTGAAGCCGTTCGATGAGGTGCGGGTGCGGCAGACGCTGCAGAAAATCAAGGCCAGGCTGGCCGAGACCGCATCGGCCCACATCGGGAAACAGGCGGCGGGCAATGGAACGCCGAATGCCTCATCGAGTGCGGTCGATGACCGGCTGGATGCCCTGATGAGGCTGTTGGAGCAGCAACAGGTCCCCGCAAGAGCGACCGCTTCCAAAATCGTTTTACGCGTGGGCGGCCGTCTGCTGCTGGTCGACCAGCGGGACATCTGTTTCGCCTCCATTGAAGAAGGCACGATCAGCGTCGTGACCCACGCCTCGGAAGGCCATTCCAACTGCCGCACTCTGGAAGACCTGCTGGACCTGCTCGATCCGGAGTTGTTCTGGCGGGCCCATCGCTCGTTCGTCGTGAACATCCATCGCATTCAGGAGGTGGTGCCCTGGTTCAAGTCCAGCTACCAGTTGCGCATGGACGACCGGCGGCACACGGAGATTCCGGTAAGCCGCGCGCAGACCAAGCGACTGCGGGAACTCTTCAACCTATGACCGGTCTCGCTGAGAACATTTCTCCCGATGCTGTGGCGTGGTGAGATCGTCGATGTGTGCCCGTTCGTTGGGGAACGGCCACGCCGAGTTCACATTTCCACTACCCGCCTCCAGGAGAAATGCTCAGTCGTAACGTTCGAAGTGGATGTATTTCCTGTCCCATCCCAGCTCCTTCAACTGCTCGCGATTGGCCGAAACCATCTCATTCAGTCCGCAGATATAGGCGCGCAGTTGATGGATATTGCTGCCGTCCAGGACGCTTAAGGAGCTTGTATTGCCATGCTCCGGCAGCATGGCCGGGTGCTGCTGAAGAATTTCCTTTACATGCGATTGGACATATCCGCGCAGACCTTCCCAGCCCTCGTGAGGACGACTCAATGTAGGCATGTAATGAAAGTTCGCGTGCTCGGCTGCAGTCTTCTCAAAGTAACGCTGGTAGTAAATTTCCGACTCGTGCCGTGTGCCATAGATGAGCCAGAATCTTCTTCCCTCGCTTCTGTCTTGCTCGGCGGAAGGGAAGAGATGTTCGATGAACCCGCGCATAGGCGCAACTCCCGTTCCGGTCGCAATCAGTACGGTATGCAGCAATGGTGGACGAAGCACAAACAGCCCATGCGGGCCGTGAAACTGGGCGTTCGCGCCGGGCTCCAGATCGCAAAGCAGATTGGAAAAAAAACCGCCTTCCACGCGGTTCACGCAAAGGTCGAAGCGGTTGGCTCTTTGCGCGGAAGCGATCGAATAAGCGCGGGTCTGATGCTTGCCCCGCGGATCGACGGCAACCATGGAGACGAACTGGCCGGCTTCAAAGGAGAATTGTTCGAGTTCGGGTACTTCGAACTCCAGGTGATAGCACTGGGCGCGTTCGGAAAGCAGCAGTTTGTTCGACAATTGCGCGGTATAAAGCTTGCGTTCCACAATCCCCTCTTCAAACAGATAAAGTTTTTACGGCCCAAAACATTAACCTACACCAGCGCATCCGATTCGGGGTCCTATTTCTGTTCCAGCAATGCTGCCTGCAATGCGTCGCAGACCTCCTGCACTTGTGCGATTGTGATCCGATTGAAAAATGGCAGCGCGACGCAACGCTCCCCAGCAGATTCCGTTATCGCCAGGCTTTCACGCAATGGCAGCAAGTCCCGATACGCGGGTTGCAGGTGAATGGGCGCGAAATAGCGTCCGCAGCCGATTCCCTGCGCGGCCAGGGTCCTTACGATTGCATCGCGGTCCTCGCGGCTGAATCGCTCGCTCAATCGGACGACATAGACAAACCAGCTAAGGCGGCAATCGTTCACGGCTAGCGCAGGCAGAAGTAGATCCGGGTGGCCCTGGAGAAACCGGTCGTACCAGCCGGCGATCGCGGCGCGTCTCGCAAGAATATCTTCGATGCGACGCAGTTGTTCGATTCCAAGAGCACATTGCATCTCCGACAACCGATAGTTGTAGCCGACATCCGTGTGCTCCAGCCACTGGCCCCGGTCCGGATTGCCGCGGCCCTGGTTGCGCATGGCTCGCGCGGCTGCGGCGATCCGTGCATGTTGCGTCACGATCATGCCGCCTTCCCCGGTCGTGATCTGCTTGTTGGGATAGAAAGCAAAGACGCCCGCATCGCCGATCGGTCCTACTTTTTTCCCGCGATATTCCGCCCCAATCGCCTCACACGCATCTTCAATGATCCGCAGCCCATGCCGTTTTGCAATGCCGAGAAGAGGGGCCATCTCCGCCGGCCGGCCGAAGGTATGCACAACCATCATCGCGCGCGTCCGGGGTGTTATGGCTGCCTCGACTTTGTCTGGATCGAGGTTCAGCGTGACGGGATCGATGTCGACGAAGACGGGAGTGGCGCGCTCCATGCGGATTGCATTGGCTACAGCAATAAAGGTATAGGACGGAAGGATGACTTCATCGCCTTCGCCAATGCCGAGAGCGCGGACACAGAGATGCAGGCCGCTGGTTCCGGAGTTCACGGCGACTGCGTGTTCGGCACCCACATAGTCCGCCATCGCGCGTTCGAACTCCGGCAACTTCGGGCCGAGACTCAGTTGCGTGGACCGCAGCACACGGCTGACCGCTTCGATGTCGGCTTCCGTAACTTCAGGAGAGGCGAGCGGTATTCTCATCGGCTGCTCCAATCACGGCACGGTCAATAGGTCCCATTCCATCAGTCTGGATATTTCACGAGCAGCCGCTCCCCGAGTGAAACGTTGGTGAGGATGCGGACAATCGTTTCCGCGGCGTGTCCATCTCCGTAAGGATTGCTCATGCCCTTGAGACTGGCCCGAAAATCCGCGCCTGTCGCGCGCGCGATCGCCTGCAAAATGGCGGTTTCTTCCGGCGGCGCATCGATCACGTTGCGGACGCGTTCACGGCCCTGCTGCCGCATTCCAATGTCGATAGCTGGCAATGCAA
>JAJZDO010000037.1 GCA_021805955.1 Acidobacteriota bacterium | reverse complement strand
CTTGAAGTGTCTGAGCCACGCGCCCACCACTCGAAGAGAATTGCGGCAGGAGAATTATATCCATAATCCTCTGCTTCAGCCCGGCCTTGTTTCAGGTCGCTCGGGCAAAACGCGATCTGGCGGAGTCGAGGCGGGTACAACGGGGTACGTTCTGTACTGGCAATTGGCCGAGCTGGGTGTGGGGTGCGAGGTGATCGTGGCGACGCTGGTTCCGATGAAGGCAGGCGACCGGGTGAAGACGGACCGGCGGGACGCCGAGCGGCTGGCGCGCAGTTCAGAGCATTTCTCCTGATAGAGCAGTGTGGCGAGATCGTCGATTCATCGCCGTTCTTTGGGGAACGGCCATGCCGAGTTTACATTTCCAGGACACACCTTCAGGAGAAATGCTTTAGTGGATGGGTCCATTGCCCGGAACGGCGCCGGGAAAGCTTTGCGCAGGTTCCAGCGTGATGTTTCCGAATGCCTGCTCATATTGCGCCAGGTTCTGGCCGAGCAGGTTCCATAGCGCTTTCGCCTGTTGCGGGCTGAGATAGATGCCCTGAAAATTCTGCAGCGTCACTTCATTCGGCATATCTTGCCGCGCCGCGCCGAACACCAGCAAAAAATCCCAAACGCTGGCCCGCACCTGCACGCTGTTGGCGTATCCGTCGCGGTAGTCCGGCGAGTGGACGATATTGACATTGGGAGAATTCATAACCTGGCTCATCCCACAAGATTATCGTGAGTCCGCACGCGCGGGTCTGGAAACATGCACAGGGAGGTCCCCTATTTAAAGGTTCGAATGGTTCTGGTGCGAAAGGGGGGACTTGAACCCCCACGGTGTTACCCGCCAGATCCTAAGTCTGGTGCGTCTGCCAATTCCGCCACTTTCGCACTCGCTGATGACAGGTTAAATTCTACTTCTTTCTTCGCGCCTGGCGTTGGTTTATTCGATGCCCAATCGGGCCATAAGCTCCAACACGCGCGCCTGCAGGTCATCGCGAATCGCTCGCACCGCATCGAGGTCCTTGCCTCTGGGATCGGGAAGCGGCCAGTCCTCGCGCCGAAGACCTGGTATAAACGGACACTCCTCACCGCAACCCATGGTCACCAACAGGTCGGCCGTAGCGGCCAACTCGACGGTCAACATCTGGGGAGTTACTCGTGAGAGATCGACGTTGACCTCCCACATTGCCGCCACAACTTCCGGGTGGATACGGTCTGCCGGATGGGTCCCGGCGGAGACAGCGCAGGCCCGTTCCGAATCTGCCAAGGCATTGAAAAAGGCTGCCGCCATTTGCGAACGACCAGCGTTGTGAACACAAGCAAATATTACCCGCATCATACGCAGTCCTTTATAGAATCGGATGCCTCGGTGTCGCGTTCGAGTACCAGCGGCGCTGCAGCCAGAAAGCGGCACTGACAAGAGCGATCATCACCGGCACCTCGACCAGCGGCCCAACCACGGCGGCGAACGCGGCCCCGGAGTTCAGTCCAAAGACTGCCACCGCGACGGCAATCGCGAGTTCGAAGTTGTTGCTGGCTGCGGTGAAGGACAGGGTAGTCGCCTGCGAGTAGTCCGCTCCCGCTCTGTGGCCCATCCAGAAACTCACAAAGAACATCAGGACAAAATAGATGAGCAACGGCAGCGCAATGAGCAACACGTCGAAGGGAAGCTGCACAATTAAGTTCCCTTTCAAGCTGAACATTACGAGGACCGTGAACAGCAATGCGACCAGCGTGATCGGGCTGACGGCCGGAAGGAATTTCTCCCGATACCACGACGTGCCTTTTGCGCGAAGCAGAACAAAACGCGTCGCCATACCGGCCAAGAATGGAACGCCCAGATAGATCAGCACGCTTTCAGCGACCTGCGCCATCCGTACGTGGACTACACTGCCTTGTAGTCCCAGCAGAGGCGGCAGGAACGCCAGAAATATCCAGGCATATATGCTGTAAAACAGCACCTGAAAAACGCTGTTGAATGCGACAAGGCCGGCGGCATATTCCGTGTTTCCCTGCGCCAGTTCATTCCATACAATGACCATGGCAATGCACCGCGCAAGCCCGATCAAAATTACGCCCGTCATGTAAGCCGGGTGGCCGCGGAGAAACACAACTGCGAGCCCAAACATCAGGATCGGGCCAATGATCCAGTTTTGCAGCAGCGAAAGCGCCAGAATTTTTCCGTTGCGGAACACATCGCCCAGCCTTTCATACTGGACCTTGGCAAACGGCGGATACATCATCAGGATCAAGCCGAGAGCGATGGGTATATTGGTTGTCCCGGATTGAAAGCGTTCAATCAATTCCGCAGTCCTGGGAACAAAATGCCCCAACAGAACACCGGCTGCCATGGCCGAAAAAATCCACAGCGTCAAGTACTTGTCTTGGAAAGACAGCCGCTTGCGACTGGGCGCACAAGATATTTCGCAGGGTGCAGAATTGTTTGTCATCTCGTCGTTAGCTTTTTCTTTTCCGTGCGGACTTACCCTGGAGAATTAGCAACGGTGGGCCGTGCAACGAGATTTTTGCGGGTGTACCGCAATCGCCATTGAGACGTGCAATATCTGCTTGCATCGTTTTCTCATCCCCGAGCCAAGCTAGGATTTGCCGCAAGATACGCGCCTCACCCGGATTTCTCTGGGTCGCAATGCGATAGTGCATCCATTTGCCGTCCCGCCGCGCGCAAACAATTCCTGCTTGGCGCAAATAAGCCAGATGACGTGAAATCTTCGATTGTGGCTGGCCAAGAATTTCCACCAAATAGCACACGCAGATCTCGCCGGCGGCCATTAGATTCAGGAGCCGGAGGCGCGTCTCATCTGCAAGAGCTTTAAAGAATTGTTCCCTGCTGCAGTTTGGTCGATTCATCGAAGCTTACATATTCGCTTATACAAATATATACCAGCGGCATAAACATACCAGCCCACTGAGCGACTCACCTGATCCCAGTTTGTCTGGGTGGAATGTTGCAGCCGAAAAATGAGTAGAGGGCGACAAAGCCATAAGCAACCAGCGGCACGGCATAGGCAATGGCGATACTCTGTTCCATCTCGGAAACGAGGCCCATGATCGGGGTCAGTACCGCCCCGCCGGCAATGGCCATCACGATCAACGACCCGCCGATCTTGGTGTTTCGATCAAGTCTGTCAATTCCTAGCGCGAAGATCGTGGGATACATGACGGACATAAAAAAACTGGTCAGAAAGATGGACCACAGACCGACCCAGCCGGGAAATGCAATCCCAATCCCTACAAGGACGATGTTGACCAGACTGTAGACGCCCATCAGCGGCGCGGGCCTTACATATTTCATGATTTCCGCGGAAGCAAACCTGCCGACCCCAAAGGCAACCAGGGTTCCGGTCAATAGATATCCGGCGACCTTCTCCGGCTGGCGAGTAAAGTCCTCCACATACTGGATGAAGTAGCTCCAGGTGCAAACTTGCGCGCCAACGTACATGAATTGAGCGAGAATCGAGAGCAGAAAATGTGGATAGTTGAGGAGTTCCTTGAAGCTGCCGCGCTCTTCCCTTGCACTGTCCTCAACGTCGCCAATGGTGGGGAATTTTGTTTTCCAGATCACAATCGCGAGGATGAAAGCAGCGATGCCAAGCACGAGATATGGATCGACGACGCGCATCGTTTCCCGGCGCAAGTAGGAACGGTAGATGTGCCGCGCCTGCATTGCGGCAACCTGGGATGGATGCAGTTCCACGCCCGAAAAAATGAAGATCGTACCGACAAGCACACCGGCAATTGCGCCCAGAGGATTGAATGCCTGGGAGAAATTCAACCGGCGGGCCGCTCCTTCCCGACCTCCCAATTGCGCGATGAAGGGGTTCGATGCTGTCTCCAGAAAGGCCAGTCCGCTGGCGATGACGAAGAGCGCGAACAGAAAAAATAAATACGACTCGACATGCGCCGCCGGCCAGAACAGGCTGGTGCCTGTACCCAGCAGGCAAAGGCCGACGATAAATCCAAACTTGTATCCGTATCTGCGCATCAGCAGGGCGGCGGGAGTGGCCAACATAAAGTAGCCCATGTAGAACGCCGACTGCACCAGGCCTGCCTGAAATCGGGAAATGGCGAACGACTTCATGAACTGACGTATCAGGACATCGTTCAAGTTGTTCGGAATTCCCCAAAGGAAAAAGAGCGCCGTGACCAAAAAGAATGGCGTCACCATTCCTGCTGGAATCAGTCGTTGCGATGGATCGCCCTTCCCTTTCGGCTTGTTCGGCGATACGGCGAACATCTGTTTAGGTTCTTTCTTGCAGCAGTTGTGCCGCCACTGAGCGTACTTCACGCAAATGATATTTTCAATGCCGCTGCGTAGTCTGAAAGTTTCTGCGCCGGTAGCTGGACGTGCAGCGCCGAGGCGCCTTGCCGAAACTGAAGCTTACCTTGATGGCCGAGTAATTCCACATTCGCGATTTTGGCTGGCGACTGAGGACTGGAAGTCCCCAATGCGCGAATGACAACCTCCTTATCCGGCCATCCCAGGACGATCGCATAGACCACCGTATTAGCTTTGTTGCGCGTAAATCGTATGTCCTGCGCTCCGAGCTTGCTGATGCTATTGCCCTGGAAAGATCCGCTTTTCACCATATCTGGCCCTTCGCCATAAATCTTCCAGGGGCGGGTCGAGTAAATGGCCTCTCCATTCATCTGCATCCAGCCGGTGATTCCGTCCAGCACCGCGATCTCCTTGCTGTCGATGGTGCCGTCCGGCTTTCCGGGAATGTTGAGGATGAATGTTCCGTTCTTGCTTACTGTGTCGATCATCCAGTGGATAACATCGCGCGGCGGAAGATAGCCGCCGTATTGTCCCGGCTTGTCGAAGAGCGCGCGGTTGTAATGCCAATCTCCAATACAGGTCTCCGACTGCCATGGATACTGCATGA
>JAJZDO010000913.1 GCA_021805955.1 Acidobacteriota bacterium | reverse complement strand
GAATTTTGCAAGAGGCTCTAAATACACAAAATGGTTTACACCCTCGAAACTGACGGCTCGATTACAACCGGGATGGCACCTCGGTTCTGAAGGCTGGTGGTTGCGGCGGGTTCGAAATTGTTCGCGTGAGCACGACCTTTGGTCGCACGTTTTGAAGTTACGATGCGCTTCAACTTCGATTCACAGCAACGAGTCCCGCAGTGATAAGCTTCTTGCGGAAACATAGAGCAATTTTAATGGAGCTGCGAGAATGCTTCGATCCGCCACAATACGTTGGGGAACCATGTTCGGCGCACTGGCCATGGTGCCTGTTTTGCTCGCGCAGCAACCTACTAAAGCGAGCACCGAGGCTGTGCTGCGAATCCAGACGGATAAGTGGATCGCAAAAGTGAGTCCTACGCTCTACGGGCTGATGACTGAGGAGATCAATCATTCCTACGACGGCGGAATCTACGCGGAGCTGGTGCGCAACCGTGCGTTTCAGGACAATCCGAATCGTCCAGAGCATTGGCGGATCGTACGGGATGGAAATTCGCGCGCTTCCATGCAGCTCGATAAGTCCGCCGGGCCCAGCGCTGCGGTAAGCAGCAGCCTGAAGCTAACTGTGGAACGGGCCGACGCCGCCGATCCAGCCGGCATCGCCAACAACGGCTATTGGGGCATTCCCCTTCAAGCCAATACGACCTACGCGGGATCGTTCTATGCCAAGGCAGATAACGACGCGACCGGGCCGCTGACGATGAGCCTTGTGAGCAACAACACCGGCTCTATGGTCGCGACGGCCTCGGTGCCATCGCTGACGTCGGAGTGGAAGCAATATAAAGTGATGCTGCAAACCGCGCAGATTACACCCTCCGAGAGCAATCATCTTGTGTTGTCGGTCACGCGACCAGGAGCAGTCTGGTTCAGTCTCGTGTCCCTGTTTCCGCCAACATATAAAAATACAGCCAATGGCAACCGCATCGATTTGATGAAGAAGCTGGCCGCCATGCATCCGGCATTTTTGCGGCTGCCCGGTGGAAATTTTCTAGAAGGCGATCACATCCAGGACTGGTATGACTGGAAGAAAACGATTGGCCCGCTGGTGGATCGTCCCACCCATCCAAGTCCCTGGGGCTATCGCAGCTCGGATGGACTGGGGCTGCTGGAATTTCTGGAATGGTGCCAGGACCTGCACATGCAGCCGGTGCTCGCTGTGTATGCCGGCTACTCCTTGAAACATGAGCATGTAAATCCGGGACCGGATCTGGATCCCTATGTGCAGAGCGCCCTCGATGAAATCCAATATGTCATGGGCAGCAGCGATACAAAATGGGGTGCTGTGCGCGCCAAAGACGGCCATCCCGCTCCTTTTCCGCTCACCTACGTCGAGGTTGGCAATGAAGACTGGTTCGATACATCCGGCAGCTACGATGCCAGGTTTGCGCAGTTCTTCGATGCGATCAAGAAGGCATATCCCCGCCTGCAGTTGATCGCGACCACTCCGGTCAAGAGTCGCATCCCGGATGTGCTCGACGACCATTTCTATCGGACAGCGGAGCAGTTTTTTCAGGACACGCATCATTACGACAAGACGGACCGAAGTGGCCCGAAGATATTTGTAGGAGAGTGGGCCACGCGAGAGGGCTCGCCCACTCCAGACATGGGTGCGGCGCTGGCCGATGCCGCCTGGATGACCGGCCTCGAGCGCAACAGCGACATCGTCATTATGTCGAGTTATGCTCCTCTGTTCATCAACGTAAATCCTGGAGCATCGCAATGGGTCCCGGATCTGATCGGCTACGATGCAGTCGATAGTTATGGTTCGCCCAGCTACTACGCCCAGGTAATGTTTAGCAATCACCTTGGCAATGAGGTGCTGGATTCCAGCCTGACCGGTGCGCTGCCTCTAGTCTTTTATTCAGTAACGCGCGACACTGTGAAGCAAACGCTGTATTTGAAGGTGGTCAATGCTTCTTCGATGCCGCAGCTGCTCGATATCCAATTAATCGGGAAGGATCAGCCCACCGGAACGGCTACAATCACTACCTTGAGCGGACATTCCATGGAGGAAACCAACTCGCTCGGTAATCCTGCAAGAATCGTCCCGGTCAAAAGCACGAGCACGCGCATTTCCTCCGACTTGCACCGCGTGTTTCCGGCATACTCAATTGAGGTAATCGAAGTTCATTTGCGATAGGGGAGTTATCGGTGGCTATCTTTCGGGCAGGCGGTAAAGCATTCGCGTACATTTGCTTGCTGTGCATCATCGGTTTCCAGGGGTTGTGTATGCAAGGGGAAGTAACAAAGTCGGTTTTCGGCACGATGCCGGACGGAACAGCAATCTACATTTTCACGCTGCAGGAAGGTGCCCTCAAGGCCCGCATCATGACCTATGGCGCTCGTCTTGTCTCGCTGGAAGTGCCCGATAGAAATGGCAAAGTGGCAGATGTCGTGCTCGGGTATGACTCCCTGGCGCCTTATACCACCGATTCGAAAACCTACTTTGGGGCCATCGTAGGTCGCTATGCCAATCGCATCGGCCATGGAACATTTCTGCTGGATGGAAAGCGATATCATCTGCCAAAAAACGATGGCGACAACACTCTACATGGTGGAACAGTGGGGTTTGACAAGCGCGTGTGGACTGCCCACGAAATTCCGCACGGCGTGGAGTTGACTCTGATCAGCAAAAATGGAGATCAGGGCTTTCCCGGGACTCTCACCGCTCAGGTACGCTACACCCTTACCCCCGATGCGTTGAAGATCGAATATTTCGCGACAACGGATGCCGATACCGTCGTGAACCTGACCAACCACAGTTATTTCAATCTGGCTGGGGAAGGGCAAGGGAATATCCTGAATGACGTTCTCACCATTCCAGCCGAACGCTATACTCCCGTCAATGCGGGACTGATTCCTACGGGACAATTAGCCCCGGTTGCCGACACCCCGTTTGATTTCCGTACGCCAACGCCCGTCGGCAAACGAATCGACCAGGACAATGAACAACTCCATTTCGCAAAAGGCTATGACGAAAATTTCGTCCTGAACCGCCGCAGCGACGGTCAATCTCTCCACAAAGCTGCCCGTGTGCTGGACCCGCAGACTGGGCGCATGCTGGTTGTCAAAACAACCCAGCCCGGGGTCCAGTTCTATTCCGGAAATTTCCTCGACGGAACAACCCCTGGCAAGAACGGGCATATCTATGGGAAACATGCCGCATTGTGTCTCGAAACCCAGCATTTCCCGGACTCTCCCAACCATCCCGACTTTCCGTCAACTGAGCTCAAGCCGGGACAAACATTCCATAGCATCACAGAATATATTTTCTCAACCGAGAAATGACATGACCCCGGAAAAACAGCTCCCTTCGCTCGGGAATTGAAAATCGGCAAGGAAGACGTGTGATGACCGAAGCGGTGTGGTAGTGTCCAGAATTTTTCGCACTTTCAATTTCAACTTCAGCACTGGAAGGTTGGTGGTTGAGGTTGATTCGGCAGTGTCCCCCATGGGTGCACTGCCGAGCGCTCAGGCGATGGCCATGAGTTCAGCCAACCGACTCATCTGTAAATAACGCTTGGTACCCCATTGGGCGGCGGCCACATGGGCGCACCGCAACTTCGCCGCGCCGGTTGAGTCCAACCAAATGAAAACCTGTCTTACCAAGATCAATGCCGATGGTGTGTAGTTCCATGATGGGTTTCCTCCGCGAGCCTCGTATACCCCAGCGGCTGGCCGGGTAATCGCGGCGGACCATCCCATTAAACGATCTTTTCTAATGAGGGAGAGGAGATCGTATGGAGATGGACACGGGGTTGATCGACAAGTTGCTGGCAGATTACCAGAAGCCGGAGGATTTGATCGGGGAGAACGGACTGTTGAAGCAGTTGACCAAGGCGGTGATCGAGCGTGCGCTGCAGGCCGAGCTGACCACGCACCTGGGATATGAGAAGCATTCCCCGGAAGGCCATAACAGCGGCAACAGCCGCAACGGAGTCAGCGCCAAACAGTTGAAGGGTGATTTTGGCGAAGTCGAGATTGAGGTGCCGCGCGACCGGCAGGCGAGCTTCGAGCCCAAGCTGGTGGCCAAAGGCCAGACGCGCTTTGCTGGCTTCGACGACAAGATTTTGTCGTTGTATGCGCGCGGCATGACGACGCGCGAGATCCAGGGCCACCTGGAAGAGATGTACCAGGTGGAGGTGTCGCCGGCGCTGATCTCGAACGTAACGGATGCGGTGATCGAAGAGGTCAAAGCCTGGCAGACGCGGCCGCTGGACGCGGTCTATCCGGTCGTCTATCTGGACGCGCTGGTGGTGAAGATGCGCAGCGACGGGCGGGTGAAAAATCGCGCGGTGTATGTGGCCATCGGCATCACGCTCCACCCCAGCAAGCACAAATCGCTTGCCGGGGACCCTGGCGCTGGCGGGGATGAAAGAGGTGCTGGGGCTATGGACATCGGCCAACGAGGGCGCGAAGTTCTGGCTGCAGGTGCTGACCGAGATGCAGAACCGCGGGCTGAAGGACATCTTCATCGCCTGCGTCGATGGGCTGAAGGGTTTTCCGCAGGCCATTGAAACGGTCTATCCAAAAACGACGGTGCAGCTCTGCATCGTGCACATGGTGCGGGCCAGTTTGAATTACGTGAATTGGAAGCAGCGCAAGCGTGTGGCGCAGGATCTGAAATCCATCTATCGCGCGGCCACGGTGGAAGAAGCCGAGCGGCAACTGGCGGAGTTCGCCACGCAATGGGACCGGCAATATCCATCGATCGGCGCCCTGTGGCGGCGCAACTGGCAGGGCGTGATTCCGTTCTTCCAGTTCCCGCCGGAGATCCGCAAAATCGTCTATACGACCAACGCCATCGAATCGCTGAACATGAGTTTGCGCAAGGCCATCAAGACGCGCGGCGC